>NZ_JAYGHZ010000036.1:0-11782 GCF_034931285.1 Synechococcus sp. BA-120 BA3 | reverse complement strand
GTGGCCCTGGAGGGCGGCGAGGGGCGGGCGGCGCCGATCGCCCAGCTGCTGCGCTTCGCTGGCCGGGACCTGACCCGCAGCGGCCAGAGCCTGCGCTGCGCCCGGGTGATCGGCAAGGCGGGGGTGGCCCTGGGCGGGCGGGATATCGATCGCTGGATCGCGGCCCATCTCTGCCCCGATGGGCCCGCCGACGGCGGCCTGCTGCAGCTCGCCGAACGGATCAAGTGCCAGCTGAGCGAGGCCCCCGAGGCCCGGCAGGTCCAGGCGATGGCCGGGTCGTTCCGGGAGCTGAACCTGAGCCGGCCGGCCTTCGAGCGGCTGCTGGAGGAGCGCGGCCTGCCGCAGCTGCTCGACGGTCTGCTGGAGGCGGTGCTGGCGGCCGCCCGCCGGGAGGGGCTGGGGCTGGGGGACATCGACGCCGTGCTGCCGGTGGGGGGCAGCAGCCGGATCCCCCTGATCCGGCGCTGGCTCGAGGGCCGCTGCCCCGGGGTGCCCCTGCGCGGCGAGCGGCCGGTGGAGGCCGTGGCCCTGGGGGCCCTGGCCCTGACCCCCGGCGTCCAGGTCCGGGACGTGCTGGCCCGCGGCGTTTCCCTGCGCTGCTGGGACCGACGCAGCGCCGCCCACCGCTGGCATCCCCTGTTCGTGGCCGGCCAGAGCTGGCCCACGGAGCAGTCCCTGGAGCTGGTGCTGGCCTGCAGCCGGGACGGCCAGGAGGCGCTGGAACTGGTGCTGGGGGAGCCCCTGCCCGAGGAGCGGGCCGAGGTGGTCTTCGAGGGTGGGCTGCCGGTGCTGCGTGAGCGGCAGGCGGGTGCGGCCCCGGTGCGGCCCTGGTCATCGTCGCCGCTGACCATCCCGCTGGCCTCCCCCGGTCAGCGCGGCGTCGATCGGTTGCGGTTGCGGTTCTCCATCGATGCCCGGGCCCAGCTCCTGGTGGCCTGGGACGACCTGGAGGCCCCCGCAGACGGGGGGCGAAGCGAGGGGGAGCGAAGCGAGCCGCGGCCCCTGGGCCCGGTGCGCTGAGCGCCAGGGGAACCGCTGCGCTGAGCGCCACTGGGGCCTGGCGATTGCCGCCACCGCAGGTGGACGCCGACCAGGCTGCCCCTGCGGCCGGGCGCCGGTCGCCGCCGTTGCATACAAAGGGAGAGAACGGTGCTGTTTCTCCCCCCTTGGCCCTCCGCCGGCACAGACTCCCGCGCTTCTGGCTGGCCATCACCCTGGGTTCGGTCGCCGCCGCCATCGGGCTGGGCTACTGGTGGGAGCGCCAGCTGCCCGTGCGCCTGGAGCAGGCCTCCGCCACCGGCCGCCTCGACGACTGCCTCCGCTACAGCGAGCAGCTGGCGGCCCTCAGCTGGCTGCCCGGCCGCACCCCCTTCGATCGGGGGCGTTGTCTGCGGGCCAAGGCTGACCAGCTCTGGGGCCAGGAGGACTGGAGCGAGGCCCTGCGGCTGCAGCGCCAGGTGATCAACTCCCGGGCCGGCACCCCCTCTGACCGCGAGCGGCTGGCGCGCTGGCAGCGCCAGCTGCGGACCCTGGCCCGCACCCGCTTCCAGGCCGGGGACCTGCAGGGTGCCCTGGCGGCGCTCGCCCCCCTGGGGGAGGAGCGCAACGACGACGGCAGCGCCATGGGCGACGACCTGCAGGCGATCTGGAACCGCAACCGCTCCCAGCTGGAGCGGGCGACCCTGCTGGTGAAGCAGAAGCGCTGGTGGGAGGCCCTCGACAGCCTCAACCGGATCGACCATCCCTGGTGGCGCCAGCAGAGCGAGCCCCTGCGGCAGGAGATCAAGAAGGGCCTCGACCAGCTCCAGGGCAAGGACCGGGAGCAGGACAGCCACGGTTCCCTGCCCCATACCGTGTCCGGGGAGAAGCTGGATGCCCTGGTGCAGCGCCGCATCGCCGCCGGCATGGACGAGTGGCAGGCCTTCCAGGAGGCCTGCAAGGAGCTGGGCGGGCGGGTGGTGGAGGCCGGGCCGGAGAGCGCCTGCCAGCGCTGACCCCCATGACAGGATGGCCGCGCAGAGCGTCACGGTGGACATGCAGCCAGGTGATCAGGTCAGGGTGTGCCGCAGTGTGGTCGTCTACAACCACCCCCAGCATCGGGGTGAAGCCTTTGATATGGAAGGTCAGCAGGGCGAGGTGTTCAACGTGCTGAACGACTGGAAGGGACGCCCGATCAGCCCGACCCTGCCCGTGGTGGTCGCCTTCGGCAAGTTCCGGGCCCACTTCCGCGAGGACGAGCTCGCCACCGTCTGACGTTCCCCGTCTGAGGTCGCCTCAGTCTCTCGGGAGTCAGCCGCGCAGCAGGTAGACACCCTCCTCGCCATCGATGGCCTGAAGGCAGAGCTGGATCGTCTCGTGGCGCGCGGTGGGCACCACCCGGCCGCAGAAGTCCGGCTGGATCGGCAGCTCCCGGTGGCCCCGGTCCACCATCACCAGCAGCCCCACCCGCCGCGGCCGTCCCCAGCCCTGCAGGGCCTCGAGGGCGGCCCGCACCGTGCGGCCGGTGAAGATGACGTCATCGACGAGCACCACCTGGCGTCCGTCCACGGGCACCGGCAGCTGGGTGGCCTCCACCAGACGGGTGCCCACCCGCTCCAGGTCGTCGCGATGGAAGGTGGGGTCAAGGCTGCCGTGGGCGATCGGATGGCCGCAGATCGCCTCCAGCCGTCCGGCCAGCACCCTCGCCAGGGCGACGCCGCGGGTGGGGATGCCCAGCAGCACGAGGTCGCGGCTGTCGGCCACGGCCTCCAGCACCTGGGAGGCGAGCCGATCGAGGGTGCGTCCCAGATCCTGGGCGGAGAGCAGTTCCAGCCGGTCGGAGGGGCCCGTTCCGGCCTGAGTTCTGGCCACAAAGCGTATGGCGTGTAACCAAAGCCTGACGCATCCGCGCCGGAAGAAGGTGATGTCAGGAGGGGGCTGTAAGTTGGCGTGGCGTTGAAACGTGCAGATTTTCTCGCTGGTGAAAGCAGCTCCCTCCCAGAAGCACTCCGCCAGCGGCACCGGCGAACGCGTCTCCTGCGAGACGGCAGCTCCCGTCGCTCCCATGGTTCTGGCCATCCTTGACGGCTGGGGCTACAGCCCCGAGAGCGATCACAACGCGGTGCGGAAGGCGGACACCCCGGTGATGGATGCCCTATGGCACGCCTATCCCCACACCCTGATTGAAGCCAGCGGCGCCGCCGTGGGCCTGCCCGATCACCAGATGGGGAATTCCGAGGTGGGGCACCTCACCATCGGCTCGGGCCGCATCATCCGCCAGGAGCTGGTGCGGATCGGCCAGGCGGTGCGCAGCGGCAGCATCGCCGGCAACCAGGCCCTCAACGACCTGGGTGACACCCTGCTCGCCAGCGGCCGTCCCCTGCACCTGATCGGCCTCTGCTCCGACGGTGGCGTCCACAGCCATGTCGACCACCTCGGTGGCCTGCTGCGCTGGGCCGCCGGCCGGGGCCTCAGCGACGTGCTGATCCACGTGGTCACCGACGGCCGCGACTCGGCCCCCCATGGGGGCCCGGGTTACCTGGCCCGCATCCAGGCGATGATCGATGCAGCGGGCGTCGGCCGGATCGCCACCCTGTGCGGGCGCTACTGGGCCATGGACCGCGACCAGCGCTGGGAGCGCACCGAGAAGGCCTACCGCCTGCTCACCGAGCCGTCCGAGATCTGTCCCTTCACCCCAGAGGAGGTGCTGCAGGGCTCCTATGCGGCGGGCATCACCGATGAATTCCTGGAGCCGGTGCGTCTCAGCGAGGGGCTGCTGGAGAGCGGTGACGGCCTGGTCTGCTTCAACTTCCGCCCCGACCGGGTGCGCCAGATCATCCGCGCATTGGTCCTGCCGGAGTTCGATGGTTTCCCGCGGCAGTGGCTCGGCCCCCTGCATGTGGTCACCTTCACCCAGTACGAGCAGGGCCTGCCCGTGCAGGTGGCGTTCCCGCCCGAATCCCTCGACGGCCTGCTGGGCCAGGTGGTCTCCGAGCACGGCCTGCGCCAGTTCCGCACCGCCGAAACTGAGAAGTACCCGCACGTCACGTACTTCATGAACGGCGGCATCGAGCAGGCCTTCCCCGGCGAAGACCGGCACCTGGTGCCCTCCCCCCGGGTCGCCACCTACGACCAGGCGCCGGCGATGTCGGCGGAGAAGCTCACCGACAGCTGCATCGCCGCCATCGGCAGGGGGATCTACTCCCTGGTGGTGATCAACTACGCCAACCCCGACATGGTGGGCCACACCGGCCAGATGGAGGCCGCCACCGAAGCCATCGCCATGGTCGACCGCTGCGTGGGCCGGCTGGTGGAGGCCACCACCCGCATGGGCGGCAGCCTGCTGATCACCGCCGACCACGGCAACGCCGAGGTGATGCAGGGCCCCGATGGCCTCCCCTGGACCGCCCACACCACCAACCCGGTGCCGGTGATCCTGGTGGAGGGGGAGAAGCGCAAGCTGCCGGGCCATGGCAACGACGTCACCCTGCGGGACCACGGCGGCCTTGCCGACATCGCTCCGACACTGCTGGAGATCCTGGGTCTGCCCAAGCCCGCCCGCATGACCGGCACTTCCCTGGTGGTGCCCGCCTCCGTCCCCGCCGCCCGCATCCCCCAGACCCTCGGCGCCTGAAGCTCCGGGCCTGCGGCCGCTAGGCTGGCCCAATGGTCAAGAACCAGGCCTGATGGTCAAGAACATTGTGTCCTCGCTCTGGATGCTCAGCGGTGCGCTGCTGATCGTGAGCGTGCTGCTCCATAGCCCCAAGGGGGATGGCATGGGGGGCCTGGCTTCCAGTGGCGGCTCGATGTTCAGCAGTGCCCGCAGCGCCGAGAACACCCTCAACCGCATCACCTGGACCCTGCTGTCCCTGTTCCTGGGGCTGGCGGTGGTGCTGAGCGCGGGCTGGCTGGGCTGAACTCGATGGACCGCCGCAACTTCCTCTCCAGCCTGCTGGCCCGGCTGGGGGCGCCCCTGGCGGGGCTGCTGACCTTCCTGCCGGCATCCAGAGCCCTGGCGGCCGCCAAGGCCACCGATCCGGCCTGGCAGCTGAGCCCGGCGGAATGGCGCAAGCGCCTGTCTCCGGCGGCCTATGCCGTGCTGCGCGATGAGGGCACCGAGCGTCCCTTCAGCAGCCCGCTCAACAAGGAGAAGCGGAGCGGCACCTACGTCTGCGCCGGCTGCCGCCTGCCCCTGTTCTCCTCGAAGACCAAGTTCGACTCGGGCACGGGCTGGCCCAGCTTCTGGCAACCCCTGCCCAACGCGGTGGCCACCAAAACCGACTTCAAGCTGATCCTGCCCCGCACCGAATACCACTGCCGCCGCTGCGGTGGGCACCAGGGCCACGTGTTCGACGACGGGCCCAAACCCACCGGCAAGCGCTACTGCAACAACGGCGTCGCCCTGGCCTTCGTGCCGGAGGGCTGAGTCACTGCCGGGGTCAGCGGCGGCGGCGGCGCTCCCAGTGGATCGTGGCCCAGCTGGGCGCCGATGCGTTCCCGAGCCAGCACGCGGTACTCGAAGAAGTGTTCGCCGGCGGCGCAGAGGCCCAGATAAAGGGCCAGCAGGCGAGGTTGTTGGCGCGCCATCTCCCACAGCTGCCGCCAGAACAGGCCGCGCAGTTCAGGGCGTCGCAGGCCCTGCTTCCAGACCAGCAGGGCCAGCAGCCGCACCGCCCGGATCGGCGGGACGTGCATCTGCTGGGAGCAGTGGGGATTGGGGGTGATGGCGAGGCAGTGCCGCAGGCAGCGTTCCAGGTAGATGGCGGGCTCGTACATCCGCCAGAGGGCCTGCACGTACTCGCGGCCGATCTCCTCCGACGGCCGGGTGGGCACGAAGTTCATCAGGGTGTTCTGGTCGCCACACCAGCCATCGGCATTCGTCAGCAACCTCCCCTCCTGCTCCAGCCGGGTCCACAGGGCCGTGTTCGGAAGCGCCTGAAGAATGCCCAGCATCGGCTGGGGGATGGCCGTTTCGGCGATGAACGCCTCGATGCGCTCGCCTGCCCCCGATCGTTCCCCGTCGAAGCCGAGGATGAAACCGGCGTAGATCACCAGTCCTGCCGCATTGATCGTCCGGCAGGCCTCCACGAGTGGATGGCGGGTGTTCTGCTGCTTGCGGGTGAGCTCCAGACTGTCCTGGTCGGGGGTCTCGATGCCCAGGAAGACCCCGAAGAAACCGGCCTGGGCCATCAGATCCAGAAGCTCGGGCTGTTCGGCCAGATTCACCGAGGCTTCGGTGAGGAAGTTGAAGGGGTAGCGATGCGCCCGCATCCAGGGAATAAGGTCGCGGAGCAGACGTTTGACGTTGTGCTGATTGCCGATGAAGTTGTCATCCACCATGAAGATGGATCCCCGCCAGCCCAGGTCGTAGAGGGTCTGCAGTTCCGCCAGGAGCTGGTGGTTCTGCTTGGTCCGCGGCTTGCGGCCGTACAGGTTGATGATGTCGCAGAACTCGCAGTTGAACGGACAGCCGCGGGAGAACTGCACCGCCATCATCAGGTAGGCGTCCCGCTGCAGCAGGTCGTAGCGGGGCCTGGGGCTGTGGGTGACATCCGGTTTCTCCGTGGCCCGGAACACCCCTGTGGGTGCGCCTTGCCTGAGGGCCTCCAGTAAAGTGGGTACCGTGAGTTCCCCCTCATCCAGGATCAGGTAGTGGGCTCCGGATTGCATCGCATGCTCCGGCAGCGAGGTGGGATAGGGGCCACCGACCGCCACCTTCTTGCCCATCGTCACCGCCTTGCGGATCAGATGGTGGAAATCCTCCCGTTGCACCATCATCGCCGAGACGATCACCAGGTCGCACCACAGCCAGTCCTCCTCCGGCTCCTCGGCCACGTTCCTGTCGTGGAAACGCAGATGCCATTCCGGCGGCAGCAGTGAGGCCACCGTGAGGATCCCCAGGGGCGGGATGAAGGCCTTCACGCCTGCCATCTCCAGGAACCGGTCGAACGACCAGAAGGTTTTCGGGAAGTGGGGATAGAGGAGAAGCGCTTTCATCACAGCGGCGGGGCGATGGCGATGGCCCGGCCGCGGGTGCCGGTCTGACCCTTCGCTTCGAACGTAGGCAGCCGGGAGGTCATGACGCTGACGCCACACATTTCTTGCCTCCATTTCCTCGCCGTTCGCTGGAGCGAATGAGGTAGATTCTGGCCGCATTGGCTGATGCAAAGGTGCGTCGTGAATGCAGCAGCATCACGACGAATCTGCGGCTCTCCAATCGTCCTTCCTTGCGGGGACGGACGCGAAGCCAAAAAAAAGCGCCCCCGCAGGGGCGCTTGGTGCTTAAGGCGAAGGACTGGAGATCCGACGCTGATCGCAGGGGCGATCAGTAGTCGAAGTCGCCGCCCATGCCGCCGCCGCCGCCTGCGGGAGCAGCTTCCTTCTTCTCGGGCATGTCGGCCACGATGCACTCGGTGGTGAGCACCATGCCGGCGATCGAGGCGGCATTCTGCAGGCCGGAGCGGGTCACCTTGGCGGGATCGACGATGCCGGCGGCCAGCATGTCGACGTACTCGCCGGTGGCGGCGTTGTAGCCCTCGTTGAAGGGCTTGTTGCGCACGTGCTCGGCGACGACGGCGCCGTTGACGCCGGCGTTCTCAGCGATCCGCTTGAGCGGGGCGGTGAGGGACGAGGCCACGATGGTGGCGCCGATCAGCTCCTCGCCGGAGAGATTGGCGGCCGCCCACTCCTCGAGGGCCGGGGCCAGGTGGGCCAGGGTGGTGCCACCACCAGGGACGATGCCTTCCTCAACGGCCGCCTTGGTGGCGTTGATGGCATCTTCCAGGCGCAGCTTCTTGTCCTTCATCTCGGTCTCGGTGGCAGCGCCCACCTTGACCACGGCCACACCGCCGCTCAGCTTGGCCAGACGCTCCTGCAGCTTCTCCTTGTCGTAGGAGGAGTCGGTTTCGTCCATCTGCTTGCGGATCTGCTCGCAGCGGGCCTTGACCGCCGCCTCGTTGCCTTCGGCGACGATGGTGGTGGTGTCCTTGTTGATGGTGATGCGGCGGGCGGTGCCCAGCATCTCCAGCTTGGTGTTCTCCAGCTTGAGGCCGGCGTCCTCGGTGATCAGCTGACCGTTGGTGAGAACGGCGATGTCCTCGAGCATGGCCTTGCGGCGGTCACCGAAGCCGGGAGCCTTGACGGCGGCGACGTTCAGCACGCCACGCAGACGGTTCACCACCAGGGTGGCGAGGGCTTCCTTCTCGATGTCCTCGGCGATGATCAGCAGGGGCTTGCCGGTGCGGGCGATCTGTTCGAGCACGGGCACCAGGTCCTGCACCAGGCCGATCTTCTTGTCGGTGAGGAGGATGTAGGGCTCGTCGAGCACCGCTTCCATCCGCTCGGTGTCGGTGGCGAAGTAGGGCGAGATGTAGCCCTTGTCGAAGCGCATGCCTTCGGTGACCTCCAGTTCGGTGGTCATCGACTTGCCTTCCTCGAGGGAGATGACCCCCTCCTTGCCCACCTTGTCCATGGCGTCCGCGATCATGCGGCCCACCTCTTCGTCGTTGCCGGCGGAGATGGTGCCCACCTGTGCGATGGCGTTGGAGTCGGAGATCGGCTTGGCGTGCTCCTCGATCTTGCCGACGAGGAATTCGGTGGCCTTGTCGATGCCCTTCTTGAGGGTGATGGCGTTGGCGCCGGCGGCCACGTTGCGCAGACCCGCCTTGACCATGGCGTGGGCCAGGACGGTGGCGGTGGTGGTGCCGTCACCGGCGGCGTCGTTGGTTTTGCTGGCGGCCTGACGGATCAGGGCCACACCGGTGTTCTCGATGTGATCCTCCAGTTCGATCTCCTTGGCGATCGTGACGCCGTCGTTGATGATCTGGGGAGCGCCGAATTTCTTCTCCAGCACCACGTTGCGGCCCTTGGGACCCAGGGTGACGGCAACGGCTTCGGCAAGGATGTCGATGCCCCGTTCGAGCGCCCGGCGGGCTTGCTCGTTATAGATGATGCGTTTGGCCATGGAAGGCAGGGAATGACGGAGTTGGTGTTCGATGCAGACGGGTGAGGAACCGTCGGCTCAGTTGACGACGGCCAGGATGTCCTTCTCGGACAGCAGGACGTACTCGTCGGTGCCGAGCTTGATGTCGGTGCCGGCATACTTGCTGTAGAGGACCTTGTCGCCCACGCCCACTTCGGGGGCTTGGCGGGAGCCGTCGTCGTTGCGCTTGCCGGGACCGATCTGGACCACTTCACCCACCTGGGGCTTTTCCTTGGCGGTGTCGGGCAGGAGGATGCCACCGGCGGTTTTCTCCTCCGATTCGGACACCTTGATGAAGACGCGATCTCCGAGGGGTTTGACCGTGGAGACGCTGAGAGAAACGGCAGCCATGAATTGACGCGATGGATGGACGCGAAGGCAGCGACGGATGACGACCGGGGCCGGCGCGTCGCTGGGATGGGGCGAGTTGGCACTCGCGCCCTTCGACTGCCAACCTAGGTGGCGCCTTGGCTGCGACGCCATCCCCGGGCTGTGCGGGTGACCGAACCGCCGGCGGCCAGGCCCCCTGCGGTGGTAAGGTTGCGCCGCTTCAGACGGGTGGTCGGATCCCGCTGGCACCCCTCCTTCCCTCCTTTCCTATGGCTGCTGCCGCTCCCGCCGTCCCTGGTACCAAAGGCACCGTGCGCCAGGTGATCGGCCCCGTCCTCGACGTGGAGTTCCCTGCGGGCAAGCTGCCCAAGATCTTCAACGCCCTTCGGATCGAGGGCACCAACTCCGCTGGCCAGCAGGTGGCCCTCACCGCCGAAGTGCAGCAGCTGCTGGGCGACCATCGGGTCCGCGCCGTGGCCATGAGCAGCACCGACGGCCTGGTGCGCGGCATGAGCGCCCTCGACACCGGCGCCCCCATTTCCGTGCCCGTGGGTGAGGCCACCCTGGGCCGCATCTTCAACGTGCTGGGCGAGCCCGTCGACGAGCAGGGTCCCGTCAGCAGCACCATGACGGCCCCGATCCACCGCCAGGCTCCCAAGCTCACCGAGCTCGAAACCAAGCCCCGCGTCTTCGAGACCGGCATCAAGGTGATCGACCTGCTGGCCCCCTACCGCCAGGGCGGCAAGGTGGGTCTGTTCGGTGGTGCCGGCGTCGGCAAGACCGTGCTGATCCAGGAGCTGATCAACAACATCGCCAAGGAACACGGCGGCGTTTCGGTGTTCGGCGGCGTGGGCGAGCGCACCCGCGAGGGCAACGACCTCTACGAGGAATTCAAGGAGTCGGGCGTGATCAACGCCGGCGACCTCTCCAAGTCGAAGGTGGCCCTCTGCTACGGCCAGATGAACGAGCCCCCCGGCGCCCGCATGCGGGTGGGTCTCTCGGCGCTCACCATGGCCGAGCACTTCCGTGACGTGAACAAGCAGGACGTGCTGCTGTTCATCGACAACATCTTCCGCTTCGTGCAGGCCGGCTCCGAGGTGAGCGCCCTGCTGGGCCGCATGCCGTCGGCCGTGGGCTACCAGCCCACCCTCGGCACCGACGTGGGTGAGCTGCAGGAGCGCATCACCTCCACCCTGGAGGGTTCGATCACCTCGATCCAGGCCGTGTACGTCCCCGCCGACGACCTCACCGACCCGGCGCCCGCCACCACCTTCGCCCACCTCGACGCCACCACCGTGCTGAGCCGCGGTCTGGCCTCCAAGGGCATCTACCCGGCGGTGGATCCCCTCGATTCCACCAGCACCATGCTCCAGCCCGCTGTCGTGGGCGACGAGCACTACCGCACCGCCCGGGCCGTGCAGTCCACCCTGCAGCGCTACAAGGAACTGCAGGACATCATCGCGATCCTGGGTCTCGATGAACTCTCCGAAGACGACCGCCGCACCGTCGACCGGGCCCGCAAGATCGAGAAGTTCCTCTCCCAGCCGTTTTTCGTGGCCGAGATCTTCACCGGACAGTCCGGTGAGTACGTGAAGCTCGAGGACACCATCAAGGGCTTCAACATGATCCTGGCCGGCGAGCTCGACGACCTGCCGGAAGCCGCCTTCTACCTGGTGGGCAACATCGATCAGGTGAAGGCCAAGGCCGCCAAGATCCTCGCCGACGCCAAGTCCTGATCCGGGAAACCCCATGACCCTCACCCTGCGCGTCCTCGCCCCCGATCAGAGCGTCTTCGACGGCACCGCCGACGAAGTGATCCTGCCCGGCACCACCGGCCAGCTCGGCATCCTCACCGGCCACGTCTCCATGCTCACCGCCCTCGACAGCGGCGTGCTGCGGGTGCGGGAAGGGGCCAACTGGCAGTCGATCGCCCTGATGGGGGGCTTCGCCGAGGTGGTGGCCAATGAGGTCACCGTGCTCGTCAACGGTGCCGAGCTGGGCAGCAGCATCAATGCCGCCGCCGCCCAGGGCGAGTTCGAAGCGGCCCAGCAGGCCGCGGCGGCGCTGGAAGGCTCCGACCCCAGCCCCGAGAAGGTGAAGGCCCAGCAGGCCCTGGCCCGCGCCCGCGCCCGTCTCCAGGCCAGCAAGGGCGCCTGATCGCGGCCCACATGGGCAAGGGTCGGGAGCTGGGTCTGCAGCTGCGGGAGTGGATCGCCACCGGTTCCGTCAGCCTGGACAATCCCCAGGCCCTCGCCAACCGCCTGATCGACGCCCTCGGGGCTGAGGAAACCCTGCGCGGTCCCGTCCGGGACCTGGCCACCCAGCCCCTGCTGCAGCGGGTGCTGCAGCTTCAGGGGGGTCCTCAACGCAGCGCCATCAGCGCCCTCAGCAGCCATCTGGCCGGGATCTACGCGCCGGCTGTGCTGGCCGAACTGCTCGACCTGCTCGAGGCCTGCTCCGGCGTGGCCCCCACGCGGCCGGGCGCGGATGCGC
>NZ_JAYGHZ010000035.1:0-12075 GCF_034931285.1 Synechococcus sp. BA-120 BA3 | reverse complement strand
GATCGAGCCCCTGGCGGCGGCGGGCCTCCTGCAGGCTGAGCGCCTGCTGGTGCAGGTCCCACAGGGGCCGGGGCGGCCGCACCAGGGGCTGGCGATCGCGCCGCTCGCGCCGCATCGCCCCCTGGATGTAGGGCACCGCGAAGCTGCTGAGGCTGACGTTGCGGTCGGGGTCGAAGGCCTCGACGGCGCGGATCAGGCCGAGGCTGCCCACCTGGGCGAGGTCCTCGAAGGCCATCCCAGGGTCGGCACCCTGACGCCCGGCGATGCTGAACACCAGCGGCAGGTTGTCCTCCACCACCAGGTTGCGCCAGCGCAGCCGGCTGACCGGATCGGTGGCCTCAGCGAACGCCTTGAGCCGGCGGCGGTTGCGGATGCGGCGGTCCACGATCGCATCCGGGATCTCGCGACAGCCCGGACAGAGATCCGGCGCCGGCACCCGGCGGGTGCTCAGCATCACCGGTGCCGGAGGCGGGGGCGACGGGGGTGGGGGGCGATCCATGGCGGTGGGTCCAGCGGGGGCCATCCCTTCAGGGTCGCCGTCGGCCACGGGCGGCGGTTCATCCCGCGGAGGGAGCGCCGCTCATCCGATCGGGTGATGCCAGGGGCAGCGACCCGCGGGAAAATGGCTGCTGGGCCTGGGGTTCAGAAGCCGGCCGTCACGCTGCTGTGGGGGTCCAGCCCGGCCCACTCCAGCAGCGCCCTCCAGGAGCGCAGGCGCCGATGGAGCTGGTCATGGCCGTCGCTGTTGAGGTGCAGGCCGTCGCTGCACAACCACTGCAGCCAGTGGGGGTCGGCCAGCAGGCCATCGAGCAGCGGTAGGAAGGGCACGTCGGCCTCCATGCAGGCCTCCTCCAGCAGGCCCTCGTAGCGGCGCACCGTGGCCAGGTCGTACCAGAGCATCTCGGCGAAGGGCATCACGACCTCATCCACCGGGGTGAGGCCCAGCACGAACACCGGGGCGATGGCCGTCAGCCGGGGCAGCAGCTGCCGCAGGCCGAACAGGAAGGCGTCGGGGGCCAACTGGTGGCGGCCGTCGGGCCGGCCCACGCGGGCCGTGTCGTTGAGACCGATCGACAGCAGGATCCCCTGGGGCCGCTGGCGGCGCAGTTCACCCCGGCTGGCCACCTCCGCCTCGGCTCGGGCCGCCAGCCGCTCCAGGCCATCCCCCCGCACCCCGAGGCCGTAGAGCACCGGACCATGGGGCAGCTCCATCCAGTGGCGCCGCAGCCGCTCGCACCAGCCTCCCTGCTCGGGGTCGCCCCAGCCGTAGACACCGCTGTCGCCGAGCACTACCAGCTTCCTGGGCACCTGCACCGAAGCGGCGATCAGAGGCTGGCGCCGAAGCGGCGCAGCCGCTCCAGGCCGTCGTCGATCGTGGCCGGGGACGCCGCGCAGGAGAGGCGGATGCAGCGGTCATCGCCGAAGGCGGCCCCGGGCACCACCGCCAGGCCCACCTCCTCCAGCAGCCGGCCGCAGAGGGTCATCGAATCCAGGCCCCAGGCGCTGACGTCGGGGAAGGCGTAGAACGCGCCCTCGGGGGGCAGCAGCTTGAGGCCGCTGATCGCCATCAGGCCGTCGCTGAGCCGGGAGCGCCGACGGCTGAATTCGGCCGCCATCGCCTGGACGCAGTCGCGGGAGCCGCTGACGGCCGCCAGGGCGCCGAACTGGGCGAAGCTGCAGACATTGCTGGTGCTCTGGCTCTGCAGGGCGCTGGCGGCGGCCACCACATGGCGGGCACCCGCCAGCCAGCCGATGCGCCAGCCGGTCATCGCCCAGCCCTTGGCGAAGCCGTTGACGATGAAGATCCGCTCGGCGATGTCGGGCGCCACCGCCGCCAGGCTGTGGTGCGCATGGCCGGGGGAAAGCAGCATCTCGTAGATCTCATCGCACACCACCACCACGGCAGGGTGGCGGCGCAACACGGCGGCGATGCCCTCCAGCTCGGCGCGGCTGAGCACCATGCCGGTGGGATTGGAGGGGCTGTTGAGGATCAGCAGCCGGCTGGCCGGGGTGATCGCCGCCTCCAGCTGCTCGGGGCTGAAGCGGAACCCACCGCTGGCGTCGGTGGCGAGGCAGCGCACGCTGGCACCGGCCAGGTGGGCCATCTCCGGATAGCTCAGCCAGTACGGGGCCGGCAGCAGCACCTCGTCGCCGGGGTCGAGCAGGACCTGGAAGAGGTTGTAGAGGGCCTGCTTGCCGCCGTTGGTGACCAGCACCTGGTCGGGACGGGTGGGAACGCCGTTCTCCTGGCTCAGCTTGTCGGCGATGGCCTGGCGCAGCTCGGGCTCGCCCGCCACGGGCCCATAGCGGGTATGGCCAGCCTCCAGTGCTTCGGCAGCCGCCTGGCGGATGAAGGCGGGGGTGTCGAAGTCGGGCTCGCCGGCGCTGAGGCTGCAGATGTCCTTGCCCTCGGCGCGCAGCTCGCGGGCCTTGGCGGTGATGGCGAGGGTGAGCGATGGCTGCAACGCCTGCGCCCGGGCGGAGAGCGGCAACAGGGCCGGCATGGCAGCGCGCGCCGTCTGGAGGGCGCGATTCGGCAATCCGGCCATCTTGCCCTACGCCCGCGACCATGGCGAAGAATGGGGCGATGGCCGGCAATCCCCTGCAACCGTCGCTTCTGGGTGAGGACCCCGCCAAGGCGGGGACACCCGACCTGGCGGCGCTGGAGCGGGAGTGCCGGGAATGCCGTCGCTGCGGCCTGGCGGAGGGCCGTCAGACGGTGGTGGTGAGCCGCGGCGATCCAGCGGCCCGGCTGATGGTGATCGGCGAGGGCCCAGGCGCCCAGGAGGACGCCAGCGGCCGGCCGTTCGTGGGCCGGGCCGGCCAGCTGCTCGACCAGATGCTCGCCAGCGTCGGGCTGGACAGCGAGCGCGACGCCTACGTCTGCAACGTGGTGAAGTGCCGTCCGCCGGATAACCGCCGGCCGACGCCCCAGGAGATCGCCGCCTGCGCCCCCTGGCTGGCCGCCCAGATCGCCGCCGTCGATCCGTCTGTGGTGCTGCTGGCCGGTGCCACCGCCCTGGAGGGGGTGCTGGGCATCAAGGGAGGGATCTCCCGGTTGCGGGGCCGCTGGCATCCCTGGCAGGGCCGCTGGGTGATGCCCGTGTTCCATCCCTCCTACCTGCTGCGCAATCCCTCGCGGGAGAAGAACTCGCCCAAGTGGCTCACCTGGCAGGACCTGCAGGAGGTGCGGCGTCGTCTGGATCAGGACCGACCGCCGACACCCTCTTTGTGACAGGCTTTGGCCACCACCGGCCCACCCGAGATGACCGGCACCCTGGCCACACCCTCCACCACCGCCCCGGGGACCTCCCCCCTCCCGGCCGACTGGGCCAGTGACCCCCGCTTCGACACGGTGATCCGCCGCCGCCGGACGCGCAGCGTGCGGGTCGGCGACGTGTGGGTGGGCAGCGAGCACCCCGTGGTGGTGCAGTCGATGATCAATGAGGACACCCTCGACATCGAGGGGGCCACCGCCGGCATCCGCCGGCTGCACGAGGCGGGCTGCGAGATCGTGCGGCTGACGGTGCCGAGCCTGGCCCACGCCAAGGCGGTGAAGGAGATCCGCCAGCGGCTGGAGGACACCTACCGGCCGGTGCCGCTGGTGGCGGACGTGCACCACAACGGCATGAAGATCGCCCTGGAGGTGGCCCAGCACGTCGACAAGGTGCGGATCAATCCGGGCCTCTACGTGTTCGACAAGCCCGATCCCAACCGCACCGCGTTCACCCCCGAGGAGGTGGCGGCGATCGGCGAGCGCATCCAGGACACCCTCGAACCGCTGGTGAGCCTGCTCAAGGAACAGGACAAGGGGCTGCGGATCGGGGTGAACCACGGCTCCCTGGCGGAGCGGATGCTGTTCACCTACGGCGACACCCCCCTGGGGATGGTGGAAAGCGCCATGGAGTTCATCCACATCTGCGATCGCCTCGACTTCCACAACATCGTCGTCTCGATGAAGGCCTCGCGGGCGCCGGTGATGCTGGCGGCCTACCGGATGATGGCCTTCCGCATGGACGCCGAGGGCTTCCACTACCCCCTGCACCTGGGGGTCACCGAGGCGGGCGACGGCGACTACGGCCGCATCAAGAGCACCGCCGGCATCGCCACCCTGCTGGCCGAGGGCCTCGGCGACACGATCCGGGTGTCGCTCACCGAAGCGCCGGAGAAGGAGATCCCTGTCTGCTATTCGATCCTGCAGGCCATGGGCCTGCGCAAGACGATGGTGGAGTATGTGGCCTGCCCCAGCTGCGGCCGCACCCTGTTCAACCTGGAGGAGGTGCTGCACACGGTGCGCAACGCCACCGCCCACCTCACCGGCCTCGACATCGCCGTGATGGGCTGCATCGTCAACGGCCCTGGCGAGATGGCCGATGCCGACTACGGCTACGTGGGCAAGACCCCCGGCACGATTTCCCTCTACCGGGGGCGCGAAGAGATCCGCCGGGTTCCCGAGGCCGAAGGGGTGGAGGCGCTGATCGCCCTGATCAAGGAGGACGGTCGCTGGGTCGACCCCTGACCGGGGAGCCCTCCCCTGGCATCGGCGCTACGTTGGAAGAACGTTTCAGACTCCTTGAGGATCCCCACCATGGGCAGAGCTCGCGCCACCGTCGTGGTGCTGGTTGGTCTCGGTGCCTGTGCCGCCACGGCGGTCATGGCCAGGGAGATGGTGCTGACCCCCACCGGAACCGTATCGATCAGCGACAGCCCCAAGGAGGTGATGGACCAGGCGTGGCAGATCGTCTTCCGCGACTACCTGGACACCACCGGCAAGTACACCCCTGAGCAGTGGCGCAAGCTGCGCAGGAGCGTGCTCTCCAAGAGCTACAGCACCCCGAAGGATGCCTACGAGGGCATCCGCGGCATGCTCGGCACCCTCGACGATCCCTACACCCGCTTTCTGGACCCGCGGGAGTTCAAGGAGATGCAGATCGACACCTCCGGGGAGCTCTCAGGGGTGGGCATCCAGCTGAGCGTCGACAAGGAGACCAAGGAGCTGGTCGTCATCTCGCCGATCGAGGGTTCACCGGCCTCGCGGGCCGGGGTGCAGCCCAAGGACGTGATCGTCTCGATCGACGGCAAGAGCACCAAGGGGATGAGCACCGAGGACGCGGTGAAGCTGATCCGCGGCAAGGCTGGCACCACGGTGACCCTGGTGCTGCGCCGCAAGGGCCAGAACCTCGACACCCCCCTGACCCGGGAGCTGATCGAGATCCATGCCGTCAACCACCAGGTGAACACCACGCCCGATGGGACGAAGATCGGCTACATCCGGCTCAAGCAGTTCAGCGCCACCGCCACCAAGGACATGCGGGCGGCCGTGCGGGACCTGGAGGCCCAGGGGGTGCAGGGCTACGTGCTCGACCTGCGCAGCAACCCCGGCGGCCTGCTGGTGGCGAGCGTCGAGATCGCCCGCCAGTGGATCAACGAAGGCATCATCGTCTCCACCAAGACCCGCGACGGCATCCAGGACGTCAAGCGGGCCACCGGCCAGGCCCTGACCACCAAACCCATGGTGGTGCTGGTCAACGAGGGGTCGGCGAGCGCCAGCGAGATCCTCTCCGGCGCCCTGCAGGACAACAACCGTGCCGTGCTGGTGGGCCAGAAGACCTTCGGCAAGGGTCTGGTGCAGTCCGTGCGCGGGCTCTCCGATGGCTCCGGCATGACGGTAACCATCGCCAAGTACCTGACGCCCCGCAACCGGGACATCCACAAGCACGGCATCAACCCGGACGTGCCGGTGAAGATGACAGAGCAGGAGGTGCAGCGCCTCAGGCTGGAGGACATCGGCACCAACCGGGACAGCCAGTACCGGGTGGCCGAATCCACCCTGCGCAAGAAATTGCAGGCGAGCGCCACCCTGGACAAGGCCTTCCAGCCCGGCAGTGCCAACCTGCCGGCGGCCCTTGCCAAGCCCTGAACCGGGCGACCAGCGGCCGGGCAACCTGCCCGGCTCAGTCTGGGACCTCAAGCCCTGGTGGTGTCAGCCGTGGAGCATCCTGCTCACCGGGATGGCGCTGATCGGGGGGAGCTGGCTGCTGCTGCACCTTTGGTGGCTCACGGGCGGCGTCTCGTTGGTGATCGCCGCCTGGTGGCTGCTGTTTCTGGTGCTGATGCCGGCCGCATGGAGACAGGAACAGGCCGGCGGCAGCGAAGGCTGAGACGCCGCGATCAGGCCACGGGCTGCATCAGCCCGCCGCCGGGGGAGGAGTCGTCGTCATCGTTGTTGCCGGCAGAGGACTGGAGCAGGGCGAAGAAACCGAGGCCAAGCACCCCCAGGAAGGCCGGCAGCATCAGGGGATTCTGGGTGGCGCCCGCGACCTCGATCAGCTCACCCATGTCGCCAGGTAACGAAAGATGACGCAAGCTTAACGGATCTTCTCATCGGCTGGGCCCCTCTGTCCGGGAAAGGGCCGCCCTATGGAACGCCCACGGGCAGACCGATCCGGTTGGCCGTAATCTCCGTTCAGGCAGGACCGAACGCTGTTGTCCGTGGTCCGTTCCGATCGGTGCTGACGTCGAAGATCCCCGTCCTGCTCTGCATCGATGTGGAACCGGATGCGTTCTTCGTTTCGCGTCAGAACCCCGAGCCATGGAGGGGCTACGAGCTCACCCATGCCTACATCCGGGAGTGGCGATCGGCCCTGCAGCAGCTCACGGGCGTCGCCGTGCACGTGAGCTGGTTCATCCGCATGGATCCCCAGGTAGCCCTGGCCCATGGCCATGCCGCCTGGGCCGTCCAGCACTACCCGGCGTTGTTCCAGGAAGCCATCGACGCCGGCGATGAGCTGGGCGCCCACGTCCACACCTATCGCTGGAGCGAGGAGTCTGGCGACTGGCTCGATGACCATGGACACCACGACTGGGTGGCCGAATGTCTGGACACCGCCGTGGAGGCCTACCGAGCCAGCGTCGGGACGCCATGCCGTTCCCTGCGATTCGGCAATTACTGGAGCGGAACGGAGGCGATCAATCGGGCCGAAGCCCTTGGATTCCGCTTCGATCTCACCATCGAGCCCGGCCTGCCGCCGAATGCCCTGGACTCACGCAAACCGCCCCATTCGGGTGATCTGCCCGACTACTACCGCGTGCCCCGCGAGCCCTATGCCCCCTCCCGCAGCGACTTTCGCCGCAGGGCCAGGTCAGGCGAGCGTGACATCACGCTCCTGCCCCTCACCTCCGCCCACCTCCGCTACGGCTGGGGCCCGAGGAGCCTGAAGCAGCGATGGCGGCGCCTGCGCCACAACGGCTTCCGGCACCGGCTGCAGGACACGCCCCTGTCGCTATGGCGGGACTGGACCCCGCCGAACGACTTCAGCGTGATGCTCGACCGGGCGATCGCCCAGCAGCGCCATCCCTATCTGGCTTTCGCCATTCACTCCAACGCCCCCGTCGAAGCCGAGTCGCTGCCGAGAATCGAGCGCTGCCTCCAGGCCCTGATGGACCACCCCGAGCGCTCCAGGTTCGCGTTCTGCACCCCCGCCGAAGCCATGGCGATCCTGCGGGGAGCTGCTCCCGTCAGCGCTCCGGAGAACGCCCCAGCCGCCGCAACCAGTTGAAGGCAATCGGAACCCCGCGCTGGCGCAGGAGCTGCCACCAGGCACACGGCTGCCAGGGGTCCGCCAGCAGGTAGCCCGTCAGAACAGACGTCGGGTAGCGGTTGTCCGGGTGAAAGGGCACCAGCCGGCCCAGGTGGCGGAGGGTGGCGGGCTGGCCCCGGTGCAGGGTCCGCAGCAGCCGTCGCCGCTGCCGGCCGTCGCCCGCGGTGAGGGTCGGGCGCAGATACCACTCCAGGGTGCCGAGGACGCGGTCGGTGAGACCGCCCGATCCCGGCGTCTCCAGATGAGGCAACGCGGGTCGGGAGAGCTCCGCCTCCAGTTGTGTCAGGGCGGCTCGCATCAGCACCGCGTCGAAGCGGTCCAGCGCCTCGATCACCTGCGCCATGGGCCCGAGGATGCGGCACTGCTCCAGGCGCTGCTCCGCTTCAGCCGGATGGCTCAGGCCCCGCTCGCGGGCGAGGGCCTCGCAGCTGGTGCGGATGTTGAGGAAGTACTCATGGGCCCGCTCCAGGCGCCAGCGGGTGCTGGTCGCCTCCCGGTGCTGCACGCGATAGGCGGCGGTGGCGCTGGCATTGCGCAGCATCGGGGCGATGGAGGCCAGCTGGAACCAGGCCTGCACATCGCTGCTCCAGGCGTTCCGGGCCGGCCAGCCCCCGATGGCCTCCAGGGCGGAACGCCGGATCAGCACAAAGGACGGGGTGTCGATCCGGTGGAAAGGGAAGGTGTCCCAGGGGTCGAACCGTTCCGGGCCCAGGACCGGGGGCGGAAAGCGCAGCCGCCGCTCGTCTTCGTAGGTGAGGGTGCGGGACACCGCCGCGCTGGCCGTCGGATCGTCGCGCAGCAGCGTGCTGAGCAGCTCGAGGTGGCGGGGATGCCAGAGGTCGTCCTGGTCCAGAAAGGTGACGCAGGCCGCCGTGCTGTGCGCGAAGCCGAACTGCCGGGTCTGGTGGGTGCCCTTGCCGGGATGGCGGTGCAGGGCCACCTGGGGAAAGGAGCGGACGATGGCGATCGAGTCGTCGCTGGAGCCGTCGTCGACGACGATGATCTCCCGGGCCGGCAGGGTCTGGGCCAGCACCGACAGCAGCGTCTGGCGGATCCAGGCCGCCCCGTTGAACAGGGGGATGATGACGGCGATGTCGGCCGCGGTGGCGACGGGGCCGCTCACACCACCAGCACAGCCGCGTTGGTCGCCGCCTGCTCCTCGGCCCGCTGCTCCGGCGTGCGCCCATCAGCCTCGGGGATCTGGCCGGCCATGGCGGTGAGCCAGGCCATCAGCTGCTCCACCTGCTGGGCGGGGGACAGGGCCCCCAGGCCCCGGGCCAGCACCTTGGCGGTGCTGCCGGCGCCGCCCTGATACACCAGCCGGCCGTGCAGGTGCTGGGGCAGGGCCTGGCGCAGGCGGCGGAAGGCGGGTTCCTCCATCGGCGTCTCCAGGGCGATGTTGGGCTTCTCCGGCTTGATGCGCGAGAAGCCGCAGCGCCGCGCCAGCAGCTTCAGTTCCATCAGCTGCAGCAGGCTCTGCACCGGCGCCGGAATCGGGCCGTAGCGATCGGCCCAGCCGGCGGCCAGCTCCACCAGGGCCGCCTTGCCGCCGCACTCGGCGGCAGCGCGATACGCCGCCATCTTCTCGTCGGCCTCGGTGATCCAGTCGGCCGGGATGAAGGCCGTCACCGGCAGGTCGATCTGGGTCTCGTCCACCGCCGGAATGTCCTGGCCCTGGATCTCGGCCAGGCAGTCCTGCAGCATCTCCATGTAGAGGTCGAAGCCGATCGCCTCCATCTGGCCGCTCTGCTCCACCCCCAGCAGGTTGCCCACCCCACGGATCTCCATGTCGCGCATGGCCAGCTGGTAGCCGGAACCCAGCTGGGCGAACTCCTGGATCGCCCGCAGCCGCTGGCGGGCGGCATCACTGAGGGAGGCATCGCCGGGATAGAAGAGCCAGGCGTGGGCCTGGATGCCGCTGCGGCCCACCCGGCCCCGCAGCTGGTACAGCTGGGCCAGGCCGAACCTGTGGGCGTCCTCCACCAGGATCGTGTTCACCCGGGGGATATCAAGGCCGCTCTCGATGATCGTGGTGCAGAGCATCACGTCGGCCTCGCCGGCGTTGAAGGCCACCATGGCGCTCTCCAGCTCCCCCTCCGGCATCTGGCCGTGGGCCACCTGCAACCGCAGCCCCGGCAGCATCGCCCGCAGCTGGCCGGCCACCTCCTCGATGCCCTCCACCCGCGGCACCACGTAGAACACCTGGCCACCGCGGTCGAGCTCCTGCCGGATGGCACTGCGCACCGCCTCCTCATCGAGGCTGGCCAGGTGGGTCTTGATCGGGCGCCGCAGCGGCGGCGGCGTGGTGATCAGGCTCATCTCCCGCACCCCCGAGAGGCTCATGTAGAGGGTGCGCGGAATCGGTGTGGCGCTCAGCGTGAGCACGTCCACGTCCTTGCGCAGCGCCTTGATTTTCTCCTTCTGGTTCACACCGAAGCGCTGCTCCTCATCCACCACCAGCAGGCCCAGCTCGCGGAAGGTGGTGCCCTTGCCCAGCAGCTGGTGGGTGCCCACCACCACGTCGGTGGCGCCGCTGGCCAGGCTCTCGAGGATCGTCTTGCGCTCGGCGGCAGTGCGGAAGCGGTTGAGCAGGGCCACCTTGAGCGGGTAGGGGGCGAAGCGCTCGCTGAGGGTGCGCCAGTGCTGCTGGGCCAGCACGGTGGTGGGGGCGAGCAGGGCGCACTGCTTGCCGGCGGTGACCGCCTTGAAGATGGCCCGGATCGCCACCTCCGTCTTGCCGAAGCCCACATCGCCGCACACCAGCCGGTCCATCGGCTGGTCGCGCTCCATGTCGCGCTTCACCTCGACGATCGCCTTGAGCTGGTCGGGGGTGGGGTCGTAGGGGAAGGAATCCTCCAGTTCGCCCTGCCAGGGGCCGTCGGCGGGGAAGGCGAAGCCCGGCGCCTTGTGGCGCTCGGCGTAGAGCTTCACCAGGTCCATCGCCACCTTGGCCACCGCCTTGCGGGCCCGCTCCTTGGCCTTGGTCCAGGCCGTGCCGCCCATGCGGTTGAGCTCCGGCGGGCTGTCGCTGCTGGCCCGGTAGCGGCCGAGGCTGCCCAGCTGGTCGGCGGCGACCCGCAGCAGCCCGTCGGCGTACTGCACCACCAGGTAGTCGCGGGCCTCGCCGCCGATGGCCAGCTTCTCCAGCTTCAGGAAGCGGCCGATGCCGTGGTTGCGGTGCACCACGAAGTCGCCGGGGAGCATCTTGTTGGGATCCACCGTGCGGCTGGCCGCCTTGCGGCGCCGGCGCACGTAGCCGCCGCTCGCCAGGCTGTGCTGGCCGAAGATCTCCCGGTCGGTGAACAGCACCAGCTTCCAGGCCGGCAGCTGGAACCCCTCCAGTTCGGCCGTGCCGCGCAGCTTGAGCGCCACCGGGGTGGCCTGCTCCACCAGCCGCTCGATGGCCGGGAAGTCGCGGGCGTTGGGCACGAAACGGGTGACGCAGTCGTGCTCCTCCAGCAGGGCCACGGCCCGCGACGGCTGGGCCGAAACAATCCAGAGCCGGGCCTTCTCGCGCAGGTGCCCCTTGATCTGCTCCGCCAGGCGGCCGAACTGGTTGGGATGGGCCGGCAGCGGCCGGCTGGAGAGGTCAAGGTCGTTCGGGTGGCGGTCGCTCTCGTGCAGCTCCGCCAGGTCGAAACCAGTGAAGGCCTCCGCCTCCGCCAGGGCCGCCGCGATCGGCCGGTGCAGCACCCCCGGCAGGGGCAGGGGCGGCTCGCCGCCGGCGGCCCTGACCACCTCGCCGTGGTGCTCGGCGGCATGGTCGTACCACTGATGGCCGTGGGCCAGGCACTGGCGCCGCTCATCGATCGCCACCAGCGTGCAGGCGGGCAGGTAGTCGAGCAGGGAGGCCGGTGTTTCCCAGGCCAGGCCCATCAGCCGCCGCATCCCCTCCGGCGTGCCCCCCTCCAGCAGCTGGTCGAGGGCGGCGGGCTCCAGCAGCCGCTCCAGCCCCTCCGGCATCCGCTCCCGCAGGGCCTCGGCGATCAGGGGCGCGTAGCTGGTGGGGGTGAGGCGTACCCGCTCGATCACATCGAGGGAGCGCTGGGTGGCGGGATCGAACTCCCGCAGCTTTTCGAGGTCTTCACCGAAGAGCTCCAGCCGCACCGGCAGCTCGGCGCTGACCGGAAACAGATCGACGATGTCGCCCCGCCGGCTCCAGGTGCCCTCCTGCTCGATCGTCGGCACCCGCTCGTAGCCCAGGCCGGCCAGGGTGTGGGCCAGCTGCTCCAGATCCAGCCGGTCGCCCCGGCGCAGGGTGAGGCAGCGGGCCGCCAGCTGGGGCGGCGGCGGCAGGTGGGGCTGCAGGGCCCGCTCGGTGGCCACCACGGCGAAACGGCCGCCAACGGCGCCCGCCGTCACGTCGCCGTCGCCGTCGCCGATCAGTTCAGCCAGCACCTGCAGCTGGCCCCAGGTGATCTCGCTGGTGGGGTCGAAGGGCTCGTAGGGGGAACCCTCGCTGGTGGGGTAGAGC
>NZ_JAYGHZ010000034.1:0-12166 GCF_034931285.1 Synechococcus sp. BA-120 BA3 | reverse complement strand
GCCACATGGGCGCCGCAGGCGGCGGCCGTGAAGGCCACGGCGGTGGAGATGTTGAAGCTGTCGGCGCCGGCCCCGCCCGTGCCGCAGGTGTCGATCAGCTCCAGGGCCGGCCGCTCGCCCGGCAGGGGGCAGGCCTGCCGCAGGACAGCGGCCATCGCCGCCAGTTCCTCGCCGCTGGTGCCCTTGGCCCGCAGGGCGGCCAGCAGGCCACCGGTGAGCACCGGGTCGATGCCGCCGTCCAGCCAGCCCCGCATCAGGGCCTCGGCCTGCTCGGCCTCAAGATCCCGGCCGTTGAGGAGCTGCTCCAGCAGCCGGGGCCAGGTGGGGGAGGCGGGCATGACCGAACGCTGAAGCACCAGCGGCAACTTACGGGAGTCCGGCCATGGGGCGGAACAGGGGACAGGGGCGCAAGAAAAAGCCCGGGTGCAGAGCACGCCGGGCCGGGTGATGGGGACGCCCCCACTATCGCCCGAAGTGGACCGTTCTGACCAACGCGGCGCGATCGTCCGGCCGACGCCCCTCAGCCGGCGTCGTCGGAGGCGGTGTCGAAGCCCGAGCCCACCGCTTCGGCCACCGGTGCGGCACCGGGCCGGAAGCCGGCTGCCCAGATGGCCCGGGTGCGGGCATGGAGTGCGGCAGCGTCCAGACCCCAGAGGCGCAGGATCCGCTCGAGATCGTCGCGGATGTCGGCGGCGCCTGGGAAGCCCGCGTAGCGCATCTGCAGCCTTGCCGCATCCACCAGGTGGCCGTCCTCGGGCCGCTCCACCGCCAGCAGCCGGTCGACTGTTTCCCGGTCGATGGCATGGAGGGGATGGTTCTGGTCGTCCATGGCCCGGGCGGCCCGGGGGCCAGGGGAGCAGTGCCTAGGTTAGGGACCCCCTTGCCCCGCCTTCCTGCATGGCTGCCCTGCGGCTGGATCTGATCGGGCGGTACCTCCGGCCCCACAGACGCACGGTGCTGGTGGGGGCCGCCGCCCTGGTGGTGGTGAACCTGCTGGGGGTGGCGATTCCGCTGGTGGTGCGGCAGTCGATCAACGAGCTCAAGCCCGGTTTCGTGCTGGCGGACGTGCTCGGCGTGGCCGGCCTGATCGTCGTGATGGCCACCGTGATGGGGGCCACCCGTCTCTATTCCCGGATGCTGGTGTTCGGGGTGGGCCGCCAGGTGGAGGCCAGCCTCAAGGAGAGGATCTTCGATCACGTGCTCACCCAGGACCCCGGCTGGGTGCAGACCACCGGCAGCGGTGAGGTGATCAGCCGGGCCACCAGTGATGTGGAGAACATCCGCCGGCTGCTGGGCTTCGCCCTGCTCAGCCTCACCAACACGGTGCTGGCCTATGCCCTCACCCTGCCGGCGATGCTGGCGATCGATCCACTGCTGAGCCTGGCGGCCGTCTCCCTCTATCCCGGCATGCTGATGGTGGTGCGCCTGTTCGGCGGCCGCATGATGAAGCAGCAGCGGCGCCAGCAGGAGGTGCTGGCCAACCTCAGCGACCTCGTCCAGGAGGACCTCAGCGGCATCGGCGCCATCAAGATCTACGGCCAGGAGGCCACCGAGGAGAAGGCCTTCGCCGACCTCAACAAGGTGTACCTGGACGCCCAGCTCTCCCTGGCGCGCACCCGCAGCACCCTGTTTCCGATGCTCGAGGGCATCGCCTCCCTCAGCCTGCTGCTGCTGCTGGCCCTGGGCAGCGGCCAGCTGGAGAGCGAGCGGCTCAGCATCGGCGATCTGGTGGCCCTGATCCTGTTCGTGGAGCGCCTGGTCTTCCCGACGGCCCTGCTGGGCTTCACCCTCAACACCTTCCAGACCGGCCAGGTGAGCCTGGAGCGGGTGGAATCCCTGCTCAGCCATCCCCCCGCCATCGTCTCCCCCGCCGATCCCCTGCCCCCGGCCCGGCCGGCGCTCGGAGCCGTGGTGGCCCGCGGCCTCACGGTCCGCTACCCAGGGGCGGGGCAACCGTCCCTGGAGGACCTCAGCTTCACGATCCGCCCCGGGGAACTGGTGGCGGTGGTGGGGCCGGTGGGCTGCGGCAAGACCACCCTGGCCCGGGCCCTCGGCCGGATGGTGGAAGTGCCGCCCGACCAGCTCTTCCTCGACGGCGTCGACGTGACGCGGCTGCGGCTGAGCGACCTGCGCCGGCAGGTGGCCCTGGTGCCCCAGGAGGGCTACCTGTTCACCGCCAGCCTGGCCGACAACCTGCGCTACGGCGACCCGGAAGCCGGCATCGAGCGGGTCGAGCAGGCCGCCCGCCAGGCCCGCCTGGAGGGGGACATCAAGGGTTTCCCCGACGGCTACCGCACCCTGGTGGGGGAGCGGGGCATCACCCTCAGCGGCGGACAGCGGCAGCGCACGGCCCTGGGGCGGGCCCTGCTGGTGGACGCCCCCCTGCTGGTGCTCGACGACGCCCTCGCCAGCGTCGACAACACCACCGCCGCGGGCATCCTGCGCTCGGTGCGCGAGGAACAGCGGCGGACGGTGGTGATGATCAGTCACCAGCTCTCGGCCGCGGCGGCCTGCGACCGGATCCTGGTGCTGGAGGCCGGCCACCTGGTCCAGGAGGGCCACCACAACGACCTGCTGCAGCAGGAGGGCACCTACCGCCGGCTATGGGACCGGGAGGAGGCCGACCGCCAGCTCCAGGCCGCCTGAATTCGGTTTCAAACAGATGTTGAGCAGCCCCCATCGGGGGCGCCGGCTGGGCTTATCTGGAAGGGCCGTGGTTTTCTCAACGCCTGCCACGCCGTCCCCATGGCCCCCACCCCGTCGTTCCTCAGCCAGCAGCCCTACAACATCCGCTGCACCCTGACCTTCGGTGACATCTACGGCCAGGTGCTGGTCTGGATGGCGGTGATCTTCGTGAGCCTGGCGGCGGGTCTGGCCCTGATGGGGGCGAGCCGGCCCCTGTTCGCCCTGGTGGGGGTGGGGCTGATCCTGGTGCTGTCGCTGCCCTTCCTGCTGTTCGCGTTCATCACCACCCTGCTGAACCACATCGCCCTGGTGCCGCAGCAGGACCAGCAGGGCGCTGCCTAGGCTGGTTTCCCCGATACGAAACCCTTGTTCGGCCTCTTCAGCAGCCCTGCGAGCGACACCAGCCCAGCCGGCGCCAGCCCCCCGCATGTGGTGCTGGGCACCCCCCTGACGGCCCCGCCGGCGGCAGGCCAGGCGGAGGCCCAGTTCGGCTGCGGCTGCTTCTGGGGGGCGGAGAAGGGGTTCTGGCGGCTTCCCGGGGTGATCACCACCGCCGTCGGATACGCCGGCGGCCAGCTGGCCTCCCCCACCTACGAACAGGTGTGCAGCGGCCGCAGCGGCCACGCCGAGGTGGTGCGGGTGGTCTGGGACACCGCCCGGGTCTCCTTCGCCGACCTGCTCAAGCTGTTCTGGGAATGCCACGACCCCACCCAGGGCAACCGCCAGGGCAACGACCGCGGCAGCCAGTACCGCTCGGCCATCTACGTCGACGACCCAGAACTGCTCGCCCTGGCCGAAGCCAGCCGCGCTGCCTACCAGGCCGCCCTCGACGCCGCCGGCCGGGGCACGATCACCACGGAGATCGCCACCGGCCAGCGGTTCCACGTCGCTGAGCCGTATCACCAGCAGTACCTGGCCAAGCCCGGCAGCCGCCCCTACTGCTCGGCCCAGCCCACGGGAGTTCCCCTGGGCGACTTCGCCGGCGCCACCTACCTCCTTCCCGCCCACGTGTGGGAAAGCTATGACTGGGCCATCCCCCATTGCGTCCTTCGCGGCGACAATGCGCCGATTGCCCTCGTCTGACCGCTTCCGCCATGGCCGCCCCCCCGCTGCTCGCGCTCGGACTCCTGCCGCTGCTGGCCATGCAGTCCCCGTGGTGGGAGAACTACGACATCCGCGAGAAGTTCCTCTGCGGTGACCGCTTCTCGGTGGTGCTGGAGCGCAATGCCTCCCAAGCGTCCCTGATCGCGGGTCGCACGCGCGCCACCCTGTTCCGGGAGGCCTCCGACGCACCGGGCCTGCGCTATCAGAACGAATCCCTGCGGGTGATCCTGCGGGGTGATGAACTCACCCTCGAGCAGCTGCCCATCAAACGGGTCTGCGTGCGTAGCGAACAGGTATGAAGCCCCTCTCCGATCGGGTCGTGATCGTGGCCCTGATCGCCGCGGTGGGCCTCTGTTTCGCCCTGGCCTTCTGGACCGTGCGCCTGAACCCCTCCGGGGAGCCACCGCTGCAGTGGCGCCAGGGGCCCAGCGCCCTGGCGCCGGGCGCACCGGCGGCGGCCTTGCTGACGTGAGAGACCCCGCCGAGGAGCAGGACCCCCCCAAGCGTCAGCTGCATCCGCTGCCCAGGGGGCTGGTGGAGCTCTACGGCCTGCTGGCGGTGCTGTTCGTGCTGGTGCCCGAGTGGATGGCCGGTGGGGCGCTGAAGGGCTTCCCCGAGGGTCGCGGGGGCTCCGAGCTGCCCCTGCCGTCGATGGCCTGGCAGCGGCTGCCGGAGCTGCAGCTGGCGACGATGGGCCTGGCGGAACTGCGGCTGCTGGCCCGTCGCGAGCGCGTCCGGGGCTACACCACCATGGGTCGCCAGCGACTCACCAACCGCCTGATGCGACGCCTCTCCAGGCGGCGCGGGACCCCCAGGACGCTGTGATAGCTTCGTTCCGCCGGGGCGTAGCGCAGCTTGGTAGCGCACCACTTTGGGGTAGTGGGGGTCGTGGGTTCAAATCCCGCCGCTCCGATTCAGCCGGTCCGCCAAACGTTTTCCCCCTGTGGGCGTCGGTGGTTTTCCTTCCTGTCAGCTGATCCCATCAGCTGATTTTTTTTGGCCATGTCCGGGACTGCCTGGTCCTCGCCGGGCCTCAGCGCAGACGGGTGAGCACGTTGAAGCGCACCAGCCAGCGGTTGACGCGCCGCCGCAGGCGCGGGGGCACCTCCTGAACCAGCTGGAACAGCTCCTGGGAGGCCAGCCGACGCAGGGCCCGCACATCCACCCGCCAGAGGGCTTCCGCCTCCCGGATCAGCCGCGCCCAGGTGCGGGCCGTCTGCCAGCGACGCACACACTGCTGGGCCGGGTCAGCGGCGACAGCGGATCCGGTCGGCGGCCGGGTGACCATGACTCCGACGCCGAAGAACACCCCAAGGGTGGGGAGCTTGGGCGTTAGCGTCCGGGATCCCCGGTTCTGCTTCAGGCATCGAAACAAAAACGGAAGATTCCGGACCCCACAGCCACCGGCCTCAGGCGCTGTGGGCCAGCCCGTCGGCGGCGGCCGGATCCGCCACCAGCTGGACGGGGAAGGCAAGCGCCTCCGCTTCACGGCGGCTCAGCCGCCGGCTCCAGGCCCGCGGCACGGCTTCGTTCCAGCGGAACCCAGCCTCCCTGGCCCGGTGACGCTCGGCGTAGGGCAGCTCCGCCCGGTAAAGGCTGCGGGGCTCCAGGGCGGCCAGCAGCAGCGCCTCCAGATCGGCGCAACGCTCGAACACCTGGGCCAGGTAGATGCAGTCGGTGAGGGCCCGATGGGCGGCCCAGACCGGCACCCCGTAGGCCAGGGCCAGGTCGCGGACCGAGGGGGAACTGCGCAGCTGGCGCTCGGCCGGCCAGCGGATGTCCTCCATCGAGCAGATCCAGGGGCGCTCCAGAGGCGGCAGGGGCCCCAGGCCGAACCATTGCCGATCGAAGGCGGCATTGTGGGCCACCAGGGCATCGCAGGCCGCCGCCATGGCCAGGAAACAGGCCAGGGCCTCCTGCCGAGGCTGCTCCAGCCGGGTCACGGCGGCGGGAATGCCGTTGATGGCCTCGGCGGCGTTGGCCGCGCAGGGCAGCAGGAACGACACCTGGGACAGCACGGCCCTGTGGGGCACGTGGAAGAGGATCGCCCCCACTTCGATGCATTGCCCCTGGAGGGTGGAGAGACCGGTGGTCTCCGTGTCCAGAATCAGCAGAGTCTCGGGCCCCCGGGGAAGGGCCCGCTGGGGACGCCCGGCGCAGGCGGGGAGCGAGATGGGCACCGGGCGTGGCGGTTCGATGGGGGCCTGGGAAGCCTGGGGAGCCGATGGGACTGGCGGCGACGCAGGGGCCGGTGCCGGGGTTGCCTCAGGCGCGGTGGCCGCCCCAGGCTCCGGGGCGGCCAGGCCCAGCAGGTCGTTCTGCAGCCAGAGACCGGGTTGCTCCTGCATCGGCGTCATGCGCTCGCTGGTCCATGGTCGCAAGCCGGGCAAGGTCCCAGCACCCCCGTCCCCCGACCCCGTGCCCATCCCCGCCGGTGCCGGCTTCCTAGGGTTGGTGGATTCTGCCCCCGTCCCCCGCTCCGTGGCCCCAGCCCTCGCCCCCGGCGACACCGCCCCCCTGATCGCCCTCCCCGACCAGGACGGCACCGAACGCCGCAGCGACCGGCTGGAGGGCAAGGCCCTGGTGCTGTTCTTCTATCCGAAGGACGAGACCCCCGGCTGCACCATGGAGGCCTGCGCCTTCCGCGACAGCTACGCCGACCTGCAGGCGCTAGGGGCCGAGGTGTGGGGCGTCAGCGGCGACGATGCGGCCAGCCACCGGCGCTTCGCCAACCGCCACCGGCTGCCCTTCCCGCTGCTGGTGGATGGGGGCAACCGGCTACGCAAGGCCTTTGGCGTTCCCAGCGTGCTGGGGCTGCTGCCCGGCCGGGTCACCTACGTCATCGACGGGACCGGGGTGATCCGCCACGTGTTCAACAACCTGCTGGACGGCCCGGCCCACCGGCGCGAGGCCCTCGACGCCCTGCGCGGCCTGGAGGCCGCCTGAATCCGCGCGCAATCCAGCACGGGGGAACCGGACGATGACGGCGTGGCGACAGCAGGGGGAGCTCTGGCGGCTGGAGCCTCCGGGCCGGTCCCGCGGGCTGGTCGAGTTCATCGGCGGCAGCTACCTGGCGGCCACCCCCCAGCTGAGCTACCGGCGCTGCCTTGAGGCCCTGGCGGCCCGGGGCTGGAGCATCCACGCCTGGAGCTACGTGCCCGGCTTCGACCACCAGGCCCAGGCCAACGCCGCCTGGCGCCTGTTCCGCCAGCAGCGGGGTGAAGCCGCCTCCCCCCTGATCCGGCTAGGCCACAGCCTGGGCTGCAAGCTGCATCTGCTCGCCCCCGACGGCGGCCGCCGCTGCGATGGCCTGGTGGCCCTCAGCTTCAACAACTTCTCGGCCGAGCGGTCGATCCCCTTCCTGGCGGAGCTGGGCCAGCAGTTCCGCTTCCGCAGCGAGTTCAGTCCCTCCCCGGAGGACACCCTGCGGCAGATCGGCAGCAGCTACAGCCAGCCCCGCAACCTGGTGGTCCGCTTCAGCCGCGACACCATCGACCAGAGCGGCCGGCTGATCGGCGTGCTGCAGGCCAGGGCCGGCGACGCCTCCACCCTGCTGGAGCTGCCGGGGGATCACCTCACCCCCGCCAGCGGCGGCCTGCGCAAGCAGTTCCTGGGGGAGTGGGCCGATGATCCGGCCCGCCAGCGGGCCATGGAGCGGCTGGCCGATCAGATCAGCACCTGGTCCGGGACGGCCTGAGGCCTCCCGGCCCGGCAGGCGCGCTCACACCCTCAGGGCATCGAGCACCGAACGGTCCTCCAGGGTGGAGGTGTCACCGCTGACGTCCTCCCCTGCCGCCAGGGACCGCAGGATGCGGCGCATGATCTTGCCGCTGCGGGTCTTGGGCAGGGCATCGGTGAAACGGATCACATCCGGCCGGGCGATCGGCCCGATCTCCAGTCCCACGTGGCGGCGCAACTCGGCCTCCAGGGCCGCATCGCCCTCCAGGCCGACATCGAGGGTGACGAAAGCGACGATCCCCTCCCCCTTGAGCTCGTCGGGCCGGCCCACCACCGCCGCCTCCGCCACCGAGGGGTGGCTCACCAGAGCCGATTCGATCTCCATCGTGCCCAGCCGGTGGCCGGAGACGTTGATCACGTCATCGACCCGGCCCATCACCCAGAAGTAGCCGTCGGCGTCGCGTCGGGCGCCGTCGCCGGCGAAGTAGAGCCAGCTGCCGTCGGCGGGCCGGATGTGCTCCCAGTAGCTGCGGCGGAAGCGCTCCGGGTCCCCATGGACGGTGCGCATCATGCCGGGCCAGGGGCGTCGCACCGCCAGGTAGCCCCCCTGACCGGCCGGCACGCTGTTGCCCTCCATGTCCACCACGTCGGCGGCAATGCCGGGCAGGGGCAGGGTGGCGGAGCCGGGCTTGGTGGGGGTGGCCCCGGGCAGGGGGCTGATCATCACCCCACCGGTCTCGGTCTGCCACCAGGTGTCCACCACGGGGCAGCGGTCGCCGCCGATCACATCCCGGTACCACATCCAGGCCTCGGGATTGATGGGCTCACCGACGGTGCCGAGGATGCGGAGGCTGCCCATGTCGAACTGGTCGGGCACGGCACGGCCGCTCTTCATGAAGGCGCGGATGGCGGTGGGGGCGGTGTAGAAGATCGTCACCCGGTGCTTCTGGATCACCTCCCAGAAGGCGCCCGGCTTGCTCGGCCGTGGCGCCCCCTCGTACATCAGCGTGGTGGCTCCGTTGGAGAGGGGCCCGTAGACGATGTAGCTGTGGCCGGTGATCCAGCCGACATCGGCGGTGCACCAGTGGATGTCGTCCTCGCGGATGTCGAAGATCCACTGGAAGGTGAGGTGGGCCCAGAGGTTGTAGCCGGCGGTGGTGTGCACGACCCCCTTGGGCTTGCCGGTGGAGCCGGACGTGTAGAGGACGAACAGCCGGTCTTCGCTGGCCATGGGCTCGGCCGGACAGTCGACGCTCTGGCCGTTCACCAGCTCGTGCCACCAGACGTCACGCCCGGCCTCGAAGCCGGTGGCCTCGCCGGTGCGCCGCACCACCAGCACGTGCTCGACGCTGGGGCAGCCCTCCGCCAGGGCCTGGTCCACGGCGGGCTTGAGCGCCACCGCCTTGTCCTTGCGGAAGCCGCCGTCGGCCGTGATCACCAGCTTGGCCTGGCCGTCGATCAGGCGATCGCGCAGGGCCTCGGCCGAGAAGCCGCCGAACACCACCGAGTGGGGCGCGCCGATGCGGGCGCAGGCCAGCATGGCGATGGCCGCCTCCGGCACCATCGGCATATAAAGCGCCACCAGGTCGCCCTTGCCGACGCCGAGGGCCTTGAGGGCGTTGGCGGCGCGGCAGACCTCGGCGTGCAGCTCGCGGTAGGTGAAGGAGCGGCCGTCGCCGGGCTCCCCCTCCCAGATCAGGGCGGTCTTGTCGGCGCGGGGGCCGTCCAGATGGCGATCGAGGCAGTTGTAGGAAAGATTCGTTGTGCCCCCCTCGAACCAGCGGGCGAAGGGGGGATCGCTCCAGTCCAGCACCGTGTCGAAGGGCCTGAACCAGTGCAGCTCCGACCGGGCCGCCTCGCCCCAGAAGCCGTCCGGGTCGGCCTCGGCACGCGCCGCCAGGGCCTGGTAGGCCGCCATGGATCCGATGCGGGCCTCGGCGGCCAGCTGGGGCGGCGGGGCGAACTGCCGCTCTTCCTGGAGCACCGACTCGATGGTGGGGGAGGAGTCCTGGGTCATGGCGAGGCCTGCCGGGCAGGCTGGGGCATGGTGCATTCAACCGCAGACGGGCCACGCTGGAGGACTCCGTCCCCCTCCCATGCCCCCCTGGCTGACGATCCTGCTGCTGATGGGGCTGGTGATCGCCGTCCTCACCCCGAGCCGCCAGCAGTTCGCCTGGTTCCTGCGGCTGCGGCGCCCCCGCTGGCTCACCTTCGAGCGCTGGATCCCCCTGATCTGGTCGCTGATCTACCTCTGCTTCTACGCCTCGGCCCTGCTGCGCTGGGGGGCCGGGGGCGCGGCGGCGCCGCTGGCCATGGCCGCCTACCTGGTGCTGCTCGTCCTGGTGCAGAGCTACACGCTGCTGATCTGCCGCACCCGCCGGCTGGCCTGGGGTACGGCGGCGGGCCTGGCGGGCTGGATCTGGGGCCTGGGCCTGGCCCTGGCGACGCTGGCCGTTTCGCCCGTCGCCGCTCTGCTGCTGGTCCCGTTCCTGCTCTGGAGCCCGATCGGCACGTTCGTCACCTGGCAGATGCAGCGGCTGAACCGCTGAGACCCCACGGGCCAGCGGCGCCAGCCGGGCGATCAGGGCTGCTCATCCCTGCTTGGCAAGATCGGCCGGCGGCGTTAGCCTGGGGACGACCCACGGGACTGGAGCGGATGGCCATGGAGGAGCAGCCGATCACGCCCCATGCCGGCCCGACGCTCGACGCTGACGGCAACCTCACCTACGTGGGGGACGACGGTCGCCGCTATGTGGTGGGGCTGCCGCCGGACATCGATGAGGACAACGTCGAGAAGGTGATGACCCTGCTGCGGGGAGGCACGGCCCTGTTCCAGCAGATCGAGGCGCTCTGCCACCGCTGGATCAGCGAGGTGAGCGGCAGCGAACTCGATCAGCGGGCCGCCCTGGTGCTGCTGCTCACCACCCTGGAGACCGCCCTGGAGGATCGCTACCCCGAGAACGATCCGTCCTGATGCAGGCTGGTGGCATGCCCCAGCGACCCGCCGCCTGCCTGTTCGATCTCGACGGTCTGCTGCTGGACACCGAACCCGCCCATGCCCGGGCCTGGCAGGCGGCAGCCAGCCGCTTCGGCCGGCCCCTCGATGACGCCGAGCTGCTCAGCCTGCGCGGCCGCCGGCGCCGCGACTGCGCCAGCCAGGTGCGCCAGTGGATTGCCGCCGCGGGCGGGCCCCGCCTGAGTGAGGAGGAGCTGCTGGCGGTGCGCCAGCCGATCGCCGAGACCCTGCTGGCCTCCGCCCCGGCCATGCCCGGTGCCGAGGCGCTGGTGCGACGCTGCCGGGCCCTGGGGATCCCGATGGCGCTGGCCACCAGCAGTGCCCGCCCCGCGGTGGCGATCAAGGTGGCCCCCCACCCCTGGATGGCCCTGATCGACGAAAGGGTCCATGGCGATGATCCCGAACTGGGCGACGGCAAGCCGGCCCCTGATGCCTTCCTGCTGGCGGCCCGGCGCCTCAAGGTGGCCCCCACGGCCTGCTGGGCATTCGAGGATTCCAGGGCCGGGGTGGCCGCCGCCCTGGGCGCCGGCTGCCGCGTACACGTGCTGCTGCCGCCGGGGGTGAACTGCCGGGCCTATCCCGAGGGGGTGGTCTGCCTCAACTCGCTGGAGGAGGTGCGCCTGGATCCCTAGGGCCGGATCAGTAGAGGCGGCTGAGGACGAACTCGGGCAGGGCCCGCAGGGCGCTGCGGGGCTCAGACGGGGGCAGCCACTCGATCGCCTCGTGGGCCTCGCGGGCGAAGCCCTCGGCCAGGGCCCGGGAACGGCCGATAGCCTCGCAGCCCCGCACCATCGCCAGGGCCTGGTCGAGGTCGCCGGCCTCACAGAATTCACGCTCGATCAGCCCCGCCAGGGCGGGCCGCTCCTCAAGGGCATAGAGCACCGGAGCCGTGAGGTAACCCGAGGCCAGGTCGCTGGCGGCGGGCTTGCCCAGCTGCTGGTCGCTGGCGGTGAAATCGAGGATGTCGTCGACCACCTGGAAGGCCAGGCCCAGCTGGCGGCCGAAGCGGTAAAGGGCGTCGAGGCGCGGCTCGCTCAGGCCGGTGAGCACCCCGGCGGCCCGGGCGCTGTTGGCGATCAGGGAGGCGGTCTTGCAGTAGCTCTTTTCGAGGTAGGTCTCGAAGCTCTGGCCGGTGTCGTAGCGGAACAGGCCCTGGCGTACCTCGCCATCGGCGAGGTCCATGATCACGCGCGACAGGAGCTTGACGACATCGAGGTCATCGAGGTTGGCGAGGTGCCAGCTGGCCTGGGCGAAGAGGAAGTCGCCGGCCAGCACGGCCACGCGGTGGTTGAAGCGGCTGTGCACCGTGGCCACCCCCCGGCGGGTGGCGGCCTCATCAACCACGTCGTCGTGGACGAGCGAAGCGGTGTGGATCATCTCGGTGATCTCCGCCAGCCGCCGGTGGCGGGGGCTGAGGCCGCCGTCGGGAGCGATGGCCCGCGACAGCAGCAGCACGATGCCCGGCCGCAGCCGCTTGCCGCCGGCCGCGAACAGGTGCTCAGCGGCCGCCTGCAGAATCGGGTGGCCGGCGCCGATCAGGCTGCGCAGGTCGGCCAGCAGGGCATCGAGGTCGGACTCCACCGGCTGGAGCAACTCTGCAACCGTCGCCACGTCACCTCCACGATGAAAGGATCCTAGGGGCCGTGGCTCAGTAGGCGCGGGTGGGCGACTGCAGGCTGACGC
>NZ_JAYGHZ010000033.1:0-12167 GCF_034931285.1 Synechococcus sp. BA-120 BA3 | reverse complement strand
GGTGTAGCCGGCGGATGTCAACTCTACCGTGACGGGCCGACTATACGGTCTTTTTTTCCAGGCAGAAGGGGGCATACGAGATACCCTAGCGTCTCGTGGGCTCGGAGATGGGTATAAGCGGCGGCCCTGGCCCAGCGCTGCTACGGACGCCTGCCGCTGGCCCAGGTGATGGCACCGGCGATCCGGCTGGCCGCCCAGGGCTTCACGGTGAGCCGCGAGCTGAGCGATTCCCTTTCCGCCGCCGCCCCGCGTCTGCAGGCCGATCCCGTCTCCCGCCGCCTGTTCCTGCCGCCGCCGGTGCCGGGCACAGTGTTGCGCCAGGGCGAGCTGGCGGCCAGCCTGCGGCGCATCGCCGCCGAGGGGGAGCGGGGTTTCTACACAGGGCCGGTGGCCGATGCCCTGGTGGCGGCCATGGAGCGGGGCGGCGGCCTGATCACCCATGCCGACCTTCGCGCCTACCGCGCCCGGCTGGTGCGGCCCCTGCGGCGCGACTTCCGCGGCCATCCGGTGCTCTCCATGCCGCCCCCCGGCGGCGGGCTCACCCTGCTGCAACTGCTGGGGATCCTCGAACCCTTCGACCTGGCGGCCACCGGCCTCAACAGCGCCGCCAGCCTCCATGCCATGGCCGAGGCCATGAACCTGGCCTACCGCGACCGCAACGCCCTGCTGGGCGACCCCGACCAGGTGCCGGTGCCGGTGGAGCGGCTGCTGTCGCCGGCCCACCTTGACGGCCTGCGCCGCCGCATCGATCCGCAGCGCCACACCCCGGCCCCGGCGCTGGAGGCGGCCGCTGCCCGTGAAGGCACCAACACCACCCACCTCTCGGTGGCCGACCGGCAGGGCGGCCTGGCGGCCCTCACCACCACCCTCAACTTCCCCTACGGCAACGGCATCACGGTGCCGGGGGCAGGCTTCCTGCTCAACAACGAGATGGACGACTTCACCGCCCTCCCCGGCAGCGCCAACGCCTTCGGCCTGCGCCAGGGGTCGGCCAACGCCATCGCCCCCGGCCGGCGGCCCCTCAGCTCAATGGCCCCCACCCTGGTGTTCCGCCCCGATGCCCGCCCCTGGATCGCCACGGGCAGCCCCGGCGGCAGCCGCATCATCACCACCGTGCTGCAGGTGCTGCTCAACCGGATCGTGCACGGCCTCAACCTGGCCGGGGCCGTGGCCGCCCCCCGCATCCACAGCCAGCTCTGGCCGGATCGGATCGATGCGGAGGAGGGCCTCAGCCCCGACAGCCGCCGCCTGCTGGAGTCCATGGGACACAGCGTCCGGCGGGCCCCGGCGATGGGGGCGGCCAACAGCGTCGAGGTGCTGCCGGGGGGCGGCAGCCTGGGGACGGTGGATCCGCGCCGGGCCGAGGGCCTGGCCGTGGCCGAATGAGCCTCAGCCCTCCGCGGCGGGCGGGGCGGCGGTGATCAGGTTGAAGGCGGAGAAGGCCAGGCCGAAGCCCAGCAGGGTGCCGATGGCCCAGATGCTGTCGGAGGGCCACTCGGCGATCAGCATCCCCCCCAGCACGACGGTGACGATGCCATCGAGCAACACCAGGCCCCGGGCCGGCCCGGCGCCGGCGGCGGCGCCCGCCAGCTCCATCACCCCCTCGACGGCGAGCAGGACGCCGATGAACAGGGTCAGGCTGACGGTGCTGGCCACCGGGAAGACCACCAGACCGATGCCGCCCACCACGTAGAGCACCCCGGAGATGGCGCGGAACACCTTGCTGCGGGTGTCATCGGCCGAGGTGAGCCGCAGCAGCTGGGAGATCCCCGCCGCCACCGCCACGCCGCCGAGGGCGATGGTCAGCAGGGTGGCCGAGACGAAGGGAAGCGCCAGGCTGAGCACGGCGGCCACCAGCAGCAGGCCGGCGGTGACCCAGCGCAGGGTGGGGGAAGCGGGGACGGACAAGGGCTTGGGGAGGCTGGTGGGAGGTTAGGCCGCTTTCCCTAGGCCGACCGCCGGGCTCAGCGGGAGCGCGGCGGGCCGTTGTAGAGGATCGCCACCACCCGGCGGCCGTCCGGGGCGATCTGGATCTCCGTTTCCGTGGTGGCCGGCAGGCCCTTGGCCTCCCAGCCGGGGGGGCCTCCGAGGAAGCGGTAGACGAAGCCGTCGGCGTCGCTGCGCACCAGGCAGGGGTTGGAGGCCGCCGAGGTGGTGAACATGCAGTTGGCCGGGGTGTAGACCGTCAGCCCGCCGTTGCTGAGCACGGCCGCGTTGCGGGCCAAGTTGAGGGCCCGGACTTCGTTGAAGGGGATCCCCTGGGCCAGGGCCGGGGCCATGGGGGCCACCGCCAGCAGGAGCCCGGCGGCGGCGGGCAGCAGGCGGGCGGCGGGCCGGAAACGGAAGGCCATGGAAGTCCTTGCGGGTGTTTCCAGTATCCATGCGCTGACCATGCGCTGGACGGTTCCGCGCCTCCGGACCGCCGCTCGCCGCAGACTCCCGACGTACCTTGATCTCTCCGATCCATCCCCTTCGTGATCCGACCTCTGGCGGCGCCGGCCACGCCGGACGGTCTGCGGCGCCGGCGGCACCGCTTCTACCGCCGGCTGCTGTTTCTGTGTCTGCTGGTGATGCTGAGCCTGGCGTTTCCCCAGGCGTTGCGCCTGGCCGGATCGGCGGGCTACTTCCTGATCACGCTGCTCACCACCGTCGAGCTGGGTGGCTTCCTGGCCGGCTCGGTGGCCCGTGATTGGGGGGACCGTCTGTACCTGGCGCTGGGAGGCGCCAACCTCGTCGCCCAGCTGTACTGGCTGCTGACCCCCGAGTCGCGGCGCCTGTCCGGGGTGCCCCTGCTGCTGATCACCACCCTGTTCATCGGCTGGAGCCTGGTGCGGCTGCTGCGGACCCTGGGCCGGGAGCCCCGGGTTACCCGGTCGGTGGTGGTGGGGGCGGTGGCCGGCTATCTCCTGCTCGGCCTCAGTGGCGGCCTGGTGCTGAGCGTGCTGGAAACGATCCAGCCCGGCAGCTTCCTGGCCAACACCGCCGATGACCAGGCCGCCATCGTGCGCTCCCACGCAGGGGTTCCCACCAGCAACCACTGGGAGCTGGACTTCGCCCGCATCAATTACTTCGCTTTCGTGAGCCTGACCACCACCGGTTACGGCGACATCACCCCAGCCCGGCCTCCGGCGCGCATGGCCAGCGTGGTGCTGGGCATCACCGGGCCGCTCTACATCGCCGTGATCCTGGGGGTGCTGATCAACCGGTTCAAGGGGCCGGAGGGGGGCGCTTCCGGCGATTGAGTCGCGTCAACCGGCGGCACGGCCCGCTCCAGGCCCACATCCACCCCGAGGTGCTGGTCGGGACGGCCGGTGATCAGCAGCGCCGTGCGCTGGCGGGTGGCGATCTGCCACATCCACTTGCTGAACAGGGCGATGCGGTTCTCGGTGTCGGGAATGAAGGCCAGATGGGCCAGCGCCCAGAGGATCCAGCCCGCCAGCCCACTGACGTGCAGTCCGCGCAGATCCGCCACCGCGTACCAGGGACCGATCACGGCCATGCTGCCCAGGTCGAACCAGCGGAACGGCGCGCTTTGGCGGCCTTCGAGGCCCGCCAGGATGTCGCGCGCCACCCAGCCGCCCATCTGCACCGCCGGTCCCGCCATGCCCGGCAGCACCCGGCCGTCGCCGGTGTGGGCGTAATGGCAGAGATCGCCCACCGCCCGGATCTCCGGGTGACCCGGCAGCGAGAAGTCGGCCTCCACCTGCAGCCGTCCGCCCCGGTCGACCGGGGCGCCGGTGCGTTCCGCCAGCAGCCGGCCCAGGCGCGAGGCGCGTACCCCCGCGGTCCAGCAGATCGTGGCGGCCTCCAGGTCGCCGAGGCCATCACCGCCGGCGCCCGCCTCCCCGGCGCAGGCGTCCGGGGGGCGGCGCAGGAGCACCCGGCCCGGTTCGATGGCGGCCACCATCGTGTTCAGGCGCAGCTCGACGCCGGCCCGCTCCAGGTAGGCCGCGGCGTCGGCGGAGAGTTTGGCCGCCATCGCCGGCAGCACCCGATCCACCGCATCCAGCAGGATCACGCGGCACTGGGCCCGGTCGAGCTGCTTGAAGTCGCGCTCCACAGCGCGGTGCATCAGCTCGATCAGGGAGCCGGCCAGCTCGCAGCCCGCCGGCCCGGCCCCCACCACCACCACCGACTGCAGGAAGCGGCGCCGCTCGGGATTCCTGGTCTGCTCGGCCTCTTCGAGGGCCATCAGCAGCCGGCGGCGGATCTCATCGGCGTGCTCGAGGATCTTCATCGGCGGCGCCAGGGGCCGCCACTCCTCGTGGCCGAAGTAGGTGCTGCCGGATCCACTGGCGAGGATCAGGTGGTCGTAGCCGTAGCGGTGGTCGTTGAACACCACCTCCCTGGCCTCGGTGTCGATGTCGACCACCTCGCCCAGCAGGATCTGGATGTTGGGGGCCTGGCCCACCATCTGCCGCAGGGGGGACGCCACATCCGCTTCCGACACCAGACCGGAGGCCACCTGGTACAGCAGGGGCTGGAAGAGGTTGAAGTTGCGCTTGTCGATCAGGGTCACCCGCACCGGCTGTCCCGCCAGCACATGACAGGCCTTGAGTCCGGCGAAGCCCCCGCCGACGATCACCACATGGGGCCAGTCGGCCATGGCGCCGTAGGGCGGATCCAGCTCGAGGAAGAAGCGTTCTTGGGCCATCAGGCGAAGAGGGCCATCGGGCGGATCCTCAGGAACGAACCGTAGGCAGCCCATCGCGGCGGGGCGGTAGTGACGGAAGCGGTTTGGCGGACGGGCTGGCGGGGTGACCCGCCGTGACCGCCAGGGGGACCGGGACTGCTAACTTGAAAATGATTCCCATGTCTGGCCCTTTGGGTTCTGCTCCGATGCGCTCGGCCCCTTCCATGGCCCCTGACCGGGATCGCCTGCCCGTCACCGTCCTCACGGGCTATCTCGGCTCCGGCAAGACGACGCTGCTCAACCGCATCCTCACCCACGAGCACGGCCTCAAGGTGGCGGTGATCGTCAACGAATTCGGTGAGGTGGGCATCGATAACCAGCTGGTGATCGATGCCGATGAGGAGATCTTCGAGATGAACAACGGCTGCATCTGCTGCACCGTTCGCGGTGATCTGATCCGCATCATCGGCAACCTGATGAAGCGCCGCGATCGCTTCGATCACCTCGTGATCGAAACCACCGGCCTGGCCGATCCGGCGCCCGTGATCCAGACGTTCTTCGTCGACGAGGATCTGCGCGACCAGCTCCGGCTCGACGCCGTCGTCACCCTCGTGGATCTCCGCCATGTTGAGCAGCACTGGGAGAGCGAGGAGGTGCAGGAACAGCTGGCCTTCGCCGATGTGCTGCTGCTCAACAAGACCGATCTGGTGGAGGCGGAGGCGCTTGAGGCCATCCGCCAGCGCACCCGGGCCATCAATCCCCTGGCCCGGGTGATCCCCACCTGCCGGGCCGATGCGGCGATGGACCAGATCCTGGGCGTGGGAGCCTTCGAGCTCGAGCGGGCCCTGGCGATCGATCCGGAGTTCCTCGCCTCCGACCATGACCACGAACACGACGATGCCGTCAGCTCGGTGGCCTTCATCGAAGCGCGGCCGATGAGCTACAAGAAGCTGGGCGCATGGATCGACCGGCTGGTGAGCGAGCGGGGTCCTGATCTGTTCCGGATGAAGGGCATCATCCAGTTCGATGGCGAGAGCCACCGCTACGTCTTCCAGTCGGTGCACATGCTGATCGACAGCGCCAGGGATCGTCCCTGGCGGGCCGACGAAACCCCCCGCACCGATTTCGTGATCATCGGCCGCGATCTCGATGAACCCGCCCTGCGGGCCGGTTTCGAGGCCTGTGTCGCCTGATCCGGCCATGGCGCCCCCCCAGGCCCTGGTGCAGGAACGCCTCTGCGGCACCTGCGGCAACGCCATCACCGCCCAGGCCTGGTCGGCCGATGGTGAGTTCCTGGCGATGGCCACGGCCGGCGGAGAGTTGCTGCTGCTCGATTTCCGGGCGGGCTGCGAGGAACTGCTGCGCGGGGAGCGCGACAGCAGCCTCGATGCGCTCGGTTTCAGTCCCGACGGCCGCTTTCTGATGGCGGCGGGCCAGGACGGCGAGCTGCTGCTCTGGGAGATGGGCGGCACCGGGGTGCGGCCGATGGCCTTCGACCCGGTGCCGCTGCAGGCCGGCTGGCTGGATGCGGCCGCCTGGCGGCCCCACGGGTCCCTGCTGGCCCTGGGGGCCGGCCGGCGGGTGAGGCTCTGGGACGGGGACGCCCGCGCGCTGCGGCAGGAGAGCCAGGAGCTGGAGCGCACGGTCTTGTCTTTGGCCTGGAGCCGGGATGGCCAACGGTTGGCGGGCGCCTGCCACGGCGAGGTGCTGCTCTGGCGGCCGGACGATCCCGGGGAGCTTCCCCAGCGCTGCGCCACCGGCTCCGCTGGCGTGGCCCTGGACTGGTCGGACCAGGGGACCCTGCTGGCCAGCGGCCAGCTCGACGGCTCGCTGATGCTCTGGCCCGACGGAGCGGCCGGCCGCGGCTGGCAGTTCAGCGGCTTCCCCGGCAAGGTGCGCTCCCTGGCCTGGTGCGACCAGCCCGGGCGCCTGGCCCCCCTGCTGGCGGTGGCCTCCTCCGACATCGCCGTGATCTGGAGCCAGCAGGATCGCGGTGCCAAGGGCTGGAAGCCGGAGCCCCTGGTGCTGCACGAGGGCCGGGTCAACGCCGTCGCCTTCGCCCCGGGCACCAGCCTGCTGGCCAGCGCCTCCAGCGATGGCACCGTGGCGCTCTGGGATGGCCGCGGCCGCCTGCAGCAGCTGCTGGAGGGCGACGGCCAGGCGATCACCTGCCTGAGCTGGCGACCCGATGGCCGCCACCTGGCCGCCGGCGGCGACCAGGGCCAGTGGTGGCTCTGGCCGGTCTCCCTGCCCCCATCCGCCCGTTCCCGCCCCCAGCCGTCCCGCCCACCCCGTTCCGGAGGTTTCGCCCCATGATCCAGCCCCCCGTCCGTCGTCCCGTCCTGGCCCTGGCCGCCGGGCTCTCTGCCCTGCTCCTGGGCTGCCGCCCCGCGGTCCAGGCACCGGACACCCAGGCCGGCCGGGCCAATCGCCCGAGCGTGGTGACCACCTTCCTGCCGATCACCCTGTTCACCCGGGCCGTCGCGGGCGACTGCGCCGAGGTGACGGCCCTGATCCCCGCCGCCAGCGGTCCCCACGATTTCCAGGCCCGCCCCGGGGACGTGGCGGCCCTGAAGAACGCCAGGGTGCTGGTCAAGAACGGTCTGGAGATGGAGTCGTTCCTGGACAAGCTGGTCAAGGGCGCCGAAAACCCCGACCTGAAGGTGATCGACTCCAGCAGCGGCATCCCCACCCTGGAGAACCCGGAGATGGCCGGCGAGGCCAAGGCCGATGGGCACGACCACGACCACGGCCATGACCACGGCCACGACCATGGCCATGACCACGGCCCGATCAATCCCCACATCTGGCTCGATCCGGTGCGGGCCGCCCAGCAGGTGGACAACATCCGTGACGGCCTGATCGCCGCCGATCCCGCCTGCGCCGACGGCTACCGCCGCAACGCCGCCGCCTTCAGCGGCCAGCTCCGCCAGCTCAACACGGAGTTCGAGAAGCAGCTGGCGCCGTTCCGGGGCAAGACCTTCGTGGTCCTGCACGATTTCGCCCCCTACTTCGCCGACCGCTACGGACTCAAGGCCGAGTACCTGGTGGATGTGCCGGAGCAGAACCCCTCGCCGGCGGATCTGGCCCGGGTGGCGGAGACCGTGAAGCGCACCCAGCTGCGGGCCCTGCTCAGCGAACCCCAGGAGGGCAACCGCTCCTTCAATGCCCTGGCGGGGGATCTGGGGATCCGCATCAGCGTCTTCGATCCGCTGGAGACGGGCACCGATCAAGCCTCCCGCGACCCGGGCACCTACGCCGCGGTGATGCGCCGCAACGTCACCGACCTGGTGAGCGCCTTCCGCTGATGGCCGTGCTGGAGGTCGAGGGCCTGCGGGTGCTGCGCGATGGGGTGCTGGCGGTGGATGACGTCAGCTTCCAGCTCGCGGCCGAAAGCGACACGGCCCTGGTGGGGCCGAACGGGGCCGGCAAGAGTTCGCTGGTGGGGGCGATCCTCGGCCTGATCCCCCGCCAGGCCGGCGAGGTGCGGATCCTCGGCCACCGGCTGGGGCCCACCGGCCAGCTGCCGGCACCGGTCCGGTCCCAGCTGGCCTTCCTGCCCCAGACCCTGCCGCTCCAGGGGCGCCTGCCGCTCACCGTGGCCGAGTTCGTTGGCTTCGGCTGGGATCCTCCCGGTCCGCGTCTGCCCTGGAGCGGCGGTGCCAGACGCCGCTCCGCCGTGAGCGCCGCCCTGGCCAAGACCAGCTGCGAGCCGCTGGCGGAACGGCTGCTGAGCGAGCTGTCGGGGGGGCAGCTGAAGCGGGTGCTGCTGGCGTTCTGCGTCGTGCGGCCCCGGCGCCTGCTGGTGCTGGATGAGGCCCAGGCCGGCCTGGACGCCCCTTCCACCGAGCAGTTCCACAACCTGCTGTTCGACCTGCGCCGCAGCGAGGGCTGGACCGTGCTGCAGGTCTCCCACGACCTGGACATGGTGCGGCGCAGTTGCGACCAGGTGCTGTGTCTCAACCGCCAGCTGCGCTGCAGCGGCCGCCCCGAACTGGCCCTCTCCCGCGCCCAGCTGGAGCGCCTGTACGACCCGGCCGACCTTCCCAGCCAGCCTCGGCGCCGGGCACCGATGGGCCGACCCCGGATCGGATGACGGATCTCTCCCCGTTCAGCGCGGTGATCGGCCAGCCCTTCATGCAGCGGGCCCTGGTCGGCGGGCTGCTCACCGGGGCTCTGGGCGGTCTGCTGGGCAGCTTCGCGGTGCTGCGGCAGCTGTCCTTCTTCAGCGATGCCCTGGGCCATTCGGCCCTGCTGGGCATCAGCCTGGGCATCCTGCTGGGGCTCAACCCCACCCTGGTGCTGATCCCCTTCGCGGTGCTCTTCGCCCTGCTGGTGAACCTGCTGGTGCAGCGCAGCCAGCTGCCCGCCGATGCGCTGCTGAACATCGTCTACTCCACCTCCCTGGCCTTCGCCGTGGTGGCCCTCAGCCTTGTGACCACCTACAAGGGCGGGATCCAGCAGCTGCTGTTCGGCGACATCCTCGGCATCTCCTGGCTGGATCTCGGTCTGATCGCCGTGCTGCTGGTGGGGGCGGTGGCCTACCTGCTGGTGAGCCTGCGGGCCCAGGTGCTGGTCACCCTGCAGGCCGATCTGGCCGGGGCCTTCGGTGTCGGCAGCCAGTGGCACCGGATCGCCTTCATCCTGCTGCTCGCCGTGGTGGTGGCGGTGTCGATCAAGGCGGTGGGCGTGCTGCTGATCAGTGCCTTCGTGGTGATCCCGGCCTGCGCCTCCAGGCTGGTGAGCCGCCGCTTTGGCACCTACCTGGTGCTCTCCTCTGTCATCGGCGGCGGCTGCGCCGTGCTGGGACTGCTCGGCTCGGGCCTCACCAACCTGCCGTCGGGCCCGTGCGTGGTGATCGTGCAGTTCTTAGGCTTCCTGGTCGCCCTGGGCGTCAGCCAGTGGCGGCGGCAGCGGGGCAGGGCGGCCCTAGCCTGAAGCTTGCCGATGCGCCGCCAGCACGATGCCTGCGCAGGCCTCGGCATCGGAGAGGGCATCGTGGTGCCGGAGCGGCAGCCCCAGATGCCGGCACACATCCGGCAACTTGGTGGGGCGCAGATTCCAGGCCTGACGGGCCACCTGCACGGTGCAGACGAAGGGCTGGGCCGGGGGCCGCAGGCCGGCCTGCTCGCAGCAGGCCCGCAGCACACCGGCATCGAAGCTGGCGTTGTGGGCCGCGATGAACTGCGCCCCATCCAGGCAGGCCGCCAGCCGGGGCCAGAGCTCGGCGAAGCTGGGTGCATCGGCCACCTGCGACCAGCCGATCCCGTGAATGGACGTGAACAGGAACGTCCGGCGCGGCGGCCGGATCAGGTGGTGCTCGCGGCGCACGATCGTTCGGCCCTCCACCCGCACCAGGGCGATCGAGCAGGCACTGTCCCGGCCCTGATCGGCGGTCTCGAAATCCAGCGCCACGAAACAGCCCTGGGGACCATCCACCAGGCCAGCGCCGATCGCCGGCGCGGCAGTTGGTCGGTATCGGGACAGGACGGCTTCGGCGCTGCGCAGAAGGCGCCGCTCGTCACGGTCAAGGTTCGCGGCACCCCAGCGGCTGCGGTACTGCAACAGCTGCTCATAGCGACGAGCATCCCCCTCCGCCCAGCCCCCAGCCCTGAGGGCGGCGCGATGGCCCGGCTCCGGCGTCGGCATCACTGATGGAAGTCCTTTGGGGGGGCTTCTGCAGTCTCCCCGACCACCGCCCTCAGGGTTCCGATCCAGGAAGCCGATCCACCCCGCCTACTCGACCTGCCGGACTTCGATGGTCGCGATCGGCAGGTGGTTGCTGGCTTTGCAGACGGCGGAACCACTGCCCGTACCGCCATCCTTGGTCCGGCTGGTGAACGTCCATGCGAAGGTGCGCTGGGCGCCGTCATCGCCGGTTTTCGTGAACGGGCTGGTCAGTTTGTAGCTGGCTGGATGCAGCAGCTTGTTCTTGACCAGTTGCTCGCAATCCGCCTGTTGCTCCGGCCGCCGGTCCTTCATGGCCAGCTCGGGGGAAGGCTGGTTGGAGAAGGCCAGCTTGACGAGCAGTCCGATGGTGACGGCAAGGATCAAGCCGGAGACGCTGAGCACGGCCAGGCGCCATCGCGGTGCCCCCGGGCTTCGGGGGCTCCCTTTGCGCGGGCGCCGGGACTTGCGGCCGGACCGGCGCGGTTGGGGCTCAGGGCGTTGGCTGGATGGACTTGGTTTCCGGGATCTTCTCAGGCTTTTCAGCCATAGTGAGAAAGGATGCTCGCTCACGCCAGCCCTTCCGCTGACGTGAGCTGTGGTGGAAGGATGGACGGCAACGGAATGAGGCTTTTATCACACCATAACAATGGTCCGGCTTCCGCACGTCACCAGCACCTCCCCGTCACTCAGAGCTCGGCACCGCAGAACTTGCAGTGGCGGGCATCCGGATCGTGCCCGCCCTTGAGGCAGGCCCCACACACCACCGGGCTGGCCGTACCCTCCTGCGGCGGCCGCAGCACCGACAGGCCGATCTCGGCGCTGAGGATGCCGGTGGGCACGGCAATGATGCTGTAGCCGATCAGCATCACCACCGAGGCCATGAAGCGGCCGAGCGGTGTCACCGGCGCCACGTCGCCATAGCCCACGGTGGTGATCGTCACGATCGCCCAGTAGATCCCCACCGGGATGCTGCGGAAGCCTCGCTCGGGGCCCTCGATCACGTACATCAGCGAACCGATCAACGTCACCAGGGTGATCATCGCCAGCAGGAACACGGTGATCTTGCGCCGGCCGGCCACAATCGCGTCCCAGAGCAGATTCGATTCCTGCAGGTACTCGCCCAGCTTCAGCACCCGGAAAACCCGCATCACCCGCAGCATCCGCACCACCAGGAACACGTGGGCGCCACTCACCAGCAGGCCCAGAAAGCTGGGCACGATCGAGAGCAGATCCACCACCCCGAAGAAGCTGCGGGCATAGCGCAGGGGCGCTCTGACGCACAGCAGCCGCAGCAGGTACTCGAGGGTGAACAGCAGGGTGAAGAACCACTCCAGCACGTCGAACAGGCGGTCGTGGCGCACCCGCAGCACCGGGTCGCTCTCGATCACCACCGTCAGCACGCTCAACACGATCGCCACCAGCAGCACCACGTCGAAGCTCTTGCCGGCGGGGGTGTCGGTTCCGAAGATCGTGCGGAACAGCCACACCTTTCCGTAGGTGCGGCGAATCCCCAGGGCCACCAGCAGCAGTCCGCCGAGGATCCCCGGGATCAGCAGGGCGGGGGGCATCAGCAGGTTCCTCCCAGGTAGGAGGCGCGCAGGCCCGCATCGGCCAGCAGTGCCTCGGCGCTGCCCTCCAGGCCGATGGCGCCGCCCTCCAGCACCACGCCGCGGTCGGCGATCTCCAGGGCGGCGGTGGCGTTCTGCTCCACCAGCAGCATCGAGAGGCCGCCGGCGTGCAGCGCCGCCAGGGCGGCCATCACCTCGGCCACCAGCTTCGGTGCCAGGCCCAGGCTGGGCTCATCCAGCAGCAGCAGGCTGGGCCGGCCCATCAGGGCCCGGGCGATCGCCAGCATCTGCTGCTC
>NZ_JAYGHZ010000032.1:0-12193 GCF_034931285.1 Synechococcus sp. BA-120 BA3 | reverse complement strand
GCTCATTGCCGCGCCGGTGGGCTGGGCGCGGCAGGGGCTGCGGCTGCTCTGGGCCCTGGGGCGGCTGTGGCCGCCGCCACTGACGGCCTTGCTGCTGCTGTTCGTGCTGCAGCCGGGGGTGATCACCGCCGCCCTGGCCCTGGGCTTCCACAACCTGGGGGTGCTGGGCCGGCTGCTGCTGGAGAGTGCTGACGCCACCGACCCGGCCGCCGAGGAGGCTCTGGCCTGCGGCGGCAGCGGGCCGCGGCTGGCCCTGCTCTACGGCCGCTTCAGCGCCCTGGCCCGGCCGTATCTGGCCTACGGCGCCTACCGGGCTGATGTGATCCTGCGGGAATCGGTGGTGGTGGGTCTGGTGGGGGCGACCGGGTTGGGCAGCCAGCTGCTGGAGAGCCTCAGTTCCTTCGCCTGGGACCAGTTGCTGGCGCTGGTGGCGGCCTACGCCCTGCTCACCCTGGTGGGCGAGGACCTCAGCGACCGGGCACGGCACCACTGGTTGCGGGCGGTCTGAGGGGTCGCCCGTCGCTGGTCGGCGGCCTTCAATAGCGGATCCGATCCGGCAGGGCGTGGTACGCCTTCCAGACCTCCACCGCCTCGTCCCTCAGGGCCTGGGTGAGCCGGATGGAGCGCTGCTCCTTGGGCAGGGCCAGCTGCCCGTAGATCGGGCGATCGTCGAAATCCCCGTACGCCAGGGCGTCCTCCACCGTGGCGGCGTAGACCACCTCCTCGATGCCCGCCCAGTAGCAGGCGGCCATACACATCGGGCAGGGCTCGGCGGAGGTGTAGAGGATGCAGCCGGGCAGCTTGAAGCTCTGCAGGGTGATGCAGGCCAGGCGGATCGCCTCCATCTCTCCGTGCCAGGTGGGGTCGTGGCTGGCCACGACGCGGTTCATCCCCTCGGAGATGACCACCCCATCCCGGACGATCACCGCCCCGAAGGCCCCGCCGGTGCCGAATTCCAGGGCCGCTTTCCGGGACAGGTCGATGGCCTGGCGGAGGAAGGTCTCGTGGTTCGCCTTCGTTGCCGCCATCGATGGTTCCCGTCGGGATTCAGCGTAGGCGTGCCGTTCCGGCCAGCTCCAGGCCATCGGCCAGGGGGATCGCCTCCCGCTGAAGGCGCGCCAGCAGCCGCCGCTGCAGCTCCCGCGAGCAGGCCCACTGCTCGCCGGCCACCGTGGTGAGCAGGATGCTCACGGTGATGCCGAGGGGGCCGGTGGCGCTCACGCCCCGCAGCAGGGGCGCCGCCAGCAGGCGGGAGCTCCAGCTGGCGTCGGACTGGAAGGCACTGAGTTCCGAGGCCACCACCGCCAGCGCCTGGTCGATGTCGTGGCACCGGTGGGAGACCACCAGATTCACAACGATGCCGGAGCGCAGCTTGGTGTGGTTCACCACCCGGTCGAAGGCGCTGTTCTGGACCACCGCCACCCGCTGGTCCAGACAGCGCAGCTGGGTGCTCAGCACCCCCACATCCACCACGTCCCCCTCGAGGCCGCCGATCTCCACCCAGTCGCCGATGGCGTAGCGGTCTTCCAGCAGCACAGCCATGCCGGCGGCGAAATCCCGCAGCAGGCCCTGAAACACCAGCGCCAGACCACCGAGCAGGGCACCACCGGCCACCAGGACGGAGGAGGAGCTGGAGCGCACGCTGGGGATGTCGACCAGGATCCAGCCCACCGCCAGCAGCAGGGAGGCGAGGTCGATGAGGCGATGGCTCACCCGCACCAGGCTCCGGCGCCGCTGTTCCCGCCGCGCCTGCTCTTCGGCCGGCACCCTGGCGCTGTCGGCCCACTGGTGGAGCAGGAAGGTGGCCAGCGTGCGGCCGGCCAGGGCGATGAGCCCCATGGCCATCAGCTTGAGCGCCGCCAGGATGGGCTGAAGGATCAGCTCAAGGCCCAGAGGCACTTCCCCGGGCACGGCCATCACCGCCAGGGCGATCATCACCATCAGCTGGAGCAGCACCAGCAGCAGCAGCAGCAGCCCGAAGAACCGATGCAGCTGGCTACGGGTTTCCAGGCGTCGGCTCACCCCCTCCCGCCGGGCCACCAGCCAGGCCTCCCGGTGGCGTCGGTTGCGGCGCCACAGCAGAAAGCTGGCGCCGGTGGTGATCAGCAGCACCAGCTCCAGGCCGAGGATGATCTGCCAGCGGCGACGGAGCGCGGCCGGCTGACTCACCTGGCGGGCATGGCGCAGGCGGCTCTGCAGCCGTTCCTGCCAGCGCCCCGCCAGCTCCCAGGCGCTGGTGCCGTTGAGGGTGGCGTCGGCGTAGGTCACGGTCAGCAGAGGGATCGGTTCGCCCCGCTCCGGCAGGACCGCTTCCAGCACCACGTCGCCGGCGGCCAGCTCACGGCGCCGCACCACCAGGCCGTCGGGGGCACCCCCCGAGAGCGCCGTGACGGACGGTGCACAGGCCCTTTCCCTGCCGCCCAGCACCTGCAGCAGGATCCACTCGGCGATCCACTCGCTCCCGCTGCAGGGCGAGACCGGGGCGTAAAGGCGACGCAGGTTGCCCTCGATCACCTCGGCCCGGCGCTGGGCGTCCGGGGCATTGCCCTGGGGGCCCACCACAGGGGCCGCCACGGTGATGGCCGGAATGCCCAGGATCCGCACCTTGGCCAGCTCGAAGCTGCCCAGCGTCAGCGGGGCGGTGGGCTGATCGGCGGGCGACCGCGACGGCCCGGTGACGCCGGTGACGGCGGAACCGGCGGGAGCCGCCGCCACCGGCGCCAGGCCCACCGGAAGGGCTACGGCCACCACCAGCAGCAGCGCGCACACCACCGCCAGCCACGTCCTCCAGCGCCGCAGGGGGATCCCCTGCATCAGGTTTCCGTGAGCCGCGGCAGCAGCTGCACCAGGTTGCAGGGGCGGGTGGTGGCGTCGAGCTGGGCGCGGATCAGCCGGTCCCAGGCGGTGGACACCGCATCGAGGGAGCCCGGCAGCACGAACACCACCGTGCCGTTGGCCACCCCGGCCAGGGCCCGGCTCTGCAGGGTGCTGGTGCCGATCGTCTCAAAAGACAGCACCCGGAACAGCTCGCCGAAGCCCTCGATCGTCTTGTCGAGCAGGGGCGCCACCGCCTCTGGGGTGCCGTCGCGGCCGGTGAGGCCGGTGCCGCCGGAGCTGATCACCACCTGCACGGCGGGGTCGGCGATCCAGCGGCTCAGCTCGGCCCGGATGCGGTAGCGGTCGTCGGGCACCAGGGTGCGCTCCAGCAGCCGGTGGCCGGCCGCCTCCAGCCGCTGCTGCAGGGCGTCGCCCGAGGGGTCGTCGGCGAGGCTGCGGCTGTCGGAGACCGTGAGCAGGGCGATGGCAAGGCTCACGGATCCTGGGGCTGGGCTGGCCCTGACGCTAGGGCGGAGAGCGCCTCTGGCACACTGCCTGTCGAGGAACGCAGGCCAAGCGGAGAGCCCGGGGATGCGCTGGAAACGGCTGGGGCGCGGTCTGATGTTCGGCCTGGCGGGCTTCCTGCTCAGCACCGGCCTCAGCTACGTGCTGGTGCTGCTGCTCTACACCCGCCACGACCGCGAGCTGGCCGCGGCGATGGGCAGCTTCTTCTTCTTCGGTCCCATCGGCGGGGCGATCGCCCTGGTGATCGGGCTGCTGGTGTGACGCGGCGGCCGCGCTCAGGCCGCCACCGCCTCCACCACCGCCACCGGTGACGGTGTCGGGTGGATCCCCGCCAGCCGCAGGCCGGCGCGCTCCAGCAGTTCGGCGTAGGCCGCGGGGGTGCGTTCCTGGCCGCCCTCGGTCATCACCAGCATGTTGAGATCGAGCAGCTTGCCCGGGGCCGGATCGTTGCCCGGGGGGATCACCTGCTCGAGGATCAGCAGCCGCCCGCCGGGGGCCAGGCCGGTGCGGATGTGGCCCAGGATCGTCAGGCAGGCGTCATCGCCCCAGTCGTGGAGGATGTGCTTGAGCAGGTAGGTGTCGCCGCCGGCCGGCACGTTGGCGAAGAAGTCGCCGCCGGCGACGCTGAAGCGCCCCTCCAGCTCGGGCGGCACCGTCACCGGCGCCACCACCGCCGGCTGGTCGAAGAGGGTGCCGCGCAGGTGGCCGTGGTGGCGCAGCACGGTCTGTAGCAGTGCGCCGCGGCCGCCGCCCACGTCGACCAGGTGGCGGGAGGCGCTGAAGTCCCAGGTGGCCAGCAGCCCCTCGGTCTCGACACGGGAGAAGTCGGTCATGGCGCCGTCGAAGATGGCGCCGCGCTCGGGATTGTGGCCGTACCAGTCGAAGACGGGTTCGCCGTAGTGGTGACGGAAGGCGCTCTCGCCGCTGCGGACGCTGTGGAGCAGGTCGGCCCAGGCGTCGTAGTGCTCGCCGCCGAGCATGCGCACGAACTGGCGCAGGGAGCCGGGGTGGTCGCTGCGCAGCAGTTCGGCCAGGGGGGTGAGCAGGAAGCAGCGCGGCTCGCTCTCGCTCTCGGCGAACACGCCCAGGCCGGCCAGGCCCCGCAGCAGCCGGAACAGGGACTCGCCATCGGCCCCGCAGCGGCCGGCGAGCTCCTCGGCCGTCAGGCCGTCGGGGCCGGCGGCGGCCAGATGGTCGGCGATCGCCAGCTCGGCGGCCACGTGCAGCATCTGGGTGATCCAGTTGCCGCAGGCGAGCTGCAGGAACCGGCTGGTGAGGTCCGCGCTGGGGTCCATGGAGGCGGGGCGGGGCGTTGCCGGTCTACACCTGGTTCTGCACCAGGGGTGATCACGGCCGGTGACCGGTGCATCGACACAGACGCCCCGGGCGCTGACCCCTTAGGTTCCGGGCGAAATCCCCCGTCACCGCGGTTCCCAGCCATGACCCTGAGCTCCTCCGAGCTGCTTGACGCCCTGCGGTGGCGCTACGCCACCAAGCAGTTCGACCCGGGCCGCAAAATCCCAGCCGACACGTGGGCGACGCTGGAGCAGGCACTGGTGCTCACCCCCTCCTCCTACGGCCTGCAGCCCTGGACGTTCCTGGTGATCGAGGATCCGGCCCTGCGCGCCGAACTGCGGCCCCATTCCTGGAACCAGTCCCAGATCACCGAGGCCTCCCACCTGGTGGTGTTCCTGGCGCGGCGAACGATCGAGCTGGCCGATCTGACGCGGTTGATCGGGGCCACGAGCGCCGCCCGTGGCGTGCCGGCGGAGCAGCTGGAGGGCTACCGGCAGATGATGCAGAAGGACCTGGTCGACGGCCCCCGCAGCGCCGCCATCGCCACCTGGGCAAGTAACCAGGCCTACATCGCCCTGGGCAACTTCATGACAGCCGCCGCCCTGCTGCAGGTGGACACCTGCCCGATCGAAGGCTTCTCGCCCCCCGACTACGACCGCCTGCTGGGCCTGGAGGCGACCCCCTACCGCAGTGCCGTGGTGTGCGTCGCCGGCTATCGCGATCCGGCCGACAAGTACGCCGACCTGGCCAAGGTCCGCTACCCGCTGGATGAGGTGATCGAACACCGATGAATGGCCCAAGGCCCCGCTGTGGCAGACCCCCAGCGGCTGTCGATGTCCGCGGCTAGCCCGGATCTGACGGTGGCAGCAGGATCGGCTCCATGGCGTACTGCCGCCAGCGGCCTTCGGCCTTCTCCGCCACCAGGGGGGTGAGCGTGAGCTTCAGGGGGGTGCCGGCCGCCACATCGACCCGCAGGGCGGAGTAGGAGCGGCGCAGGCTGGAGCCCCGGCCGCTGCGGCCGAGGAAGAGGCGGGAGCGGGCCACCACGCGCTCGCTGCCCGCTGGACCCTCCAGCAGCTCGGGCCCCTCGCGCCGCTGGCGGCGCAGGCTGTAGCCGCTGCCGCCGCAGATCAGCCAGGGAATGTGGGCATCGCCATGGCCGCTGTCGCCGGTCTGGAGAAACTCCAGGCAGTGGGCATGGCCACTGAAGGCCAGATCGATCAGGGGCCGCCCGGCTGGCCGTGGCCCGAGGACACCGGCCACCCGATCGAGGGCCCCGCGCAGCCGGGCGCGCACCGCCAGGGTCTGGCCCTGGTCCCACTTGCTGACTTCGGTGACGACGGGGGGATGGTGCAGCACCAGCAGCCGGCCCCGCACCTCCGGGTTGCGCCAGGAGGCGATCAGGGCGTCGGCGAACCAGTCGAGCTGCTCCTGGTCGACTGCCGGCGGCCCTGCGTCGAGCTGCTTGTCGATGTCCCGGATCTGCTCGTCGAGCTGCTCGGCCTTGGCGGCCCGGTCGTCGCGGGCGTCCTCGTCGCCGCCGAGGGGGCCCAGGGAGAGCAGCAGGGTGGCCCGTTCGGCGTCGAGTTGCTGGCGGCGCCGGCGCAGCTGGCCGTCGTCGCCGGCCGGCAGGGGCTGGTTGATGGTGTTGGAGTCGAGGGCGAACACGTCGACCCCGGCCCAGCGGAAGCGGTAGTGACGGTGGGGCAGGCGGGTGAAGACGCCGGGGCGGTAGAGCAGGCAGCGGGCCCCGTCGACCGTGGCGGAGCGGGTGCGGGCCAGGTGCTCCTCCAGCTCCGCCTCGGGCACCGCGGCGAGACCGTCGAGGAAAGCGCGGGCCCAGGCCTGGCCCACGAAGGAGCCGTGCCAGCCCACATCCAGCTGGATCCAGGGGCGCAGCAGCCGCCGCGGCGGCGCCGTGAGGCCGGCCAGCAGCCCCAGCGGCAGCGGCAGGTCGTAGTAGTCGTGGTTGCCGAGCACCGGCAGGAACGGCACCCGGAAGACGAGTCGGTCGTAGCGCAGTTGCTCCCAGTCCTCGCCACCCACGATCCATTCCCGGTAGGGACGGATGAAGTTGTCGGGGTACTGCTCGCTGGAGCCCACCGGGTAGACGACGTCGCCGGTGTGGAGCAGGAAGCGGGCATCGGCGCCATGGGTGAGCAGCTGCTGCGCCACCCGCCGCTGGGGGGTGTCGCGGCGATGCAGCCCGGTGCCGCTGTCGCCGAGCACGAGGAAGGAGAAGGCCTCGGGGCTCCCCGGATCCCCGTCGATCGCCAGGCGGCAAGGGTCGATGCCGTGGCGGGCAAAGGCGGGATGGCCCCAGCGCACCCGGTCGGCCATGCGGCGGATCTTGGTGGCGACGCCCGCCTCGGTGGCCAGGTTCATGGGGCCCCGCTCACGGTGGCGGCAGCGGCGCGAACACCGTCAGGGCTCCGGGCAGGCAGGTGAAGGTGACTGGGTCGGCCTCGAGCATCTCGCCGTCGATCACCAGCCGCTGGGGTGGGTCGGTGGTGATCGTGATGCGGCTGGCCCGCAGACACAGGAGATCGGGGTGGTTGGCGGGCGACTGCACCACGGCGGAGGTGAGCAGGGAGGCGAGGGCGTTGAGGCCCTGCAGGCGGGTGGCGGGGGAGGCGATGGTGACCTCCAGCAGACCGTCGTCGGGGATCACCCGCCCGAAGCCCTGGGCCAGCACGGAGGTGGCGGGGGCCACGTTGGCCACGGTGATGGCGGCGGCCTGCACGTCGGTGACGGTGCCGTCGATCTCGACCCGGGCCCGGAACGGCTGCTGGGAGGCCAGCTGCTGGGCGCCGGCGAGCACATAGGCGAGCGGGCCCAGCATCGTCTTGAGCTCGCGGGTGGCCCGATCCACCATCCCGGCCTCGAAGCCGACCCCGGCCAGCAGGGTCATCGGCACGTCGTTGCAGCGGGCGGCGTCCACCACGTGGGTGTGGCCGGCCAGGATCGTCTCGCAGGCGGCCACCAGGTCGGTGGGAATGAACAGCGCCGAGGCGAAGGCATTGGCGGTGCCGCGGGGGATGACCCCCAGGGGAATGCCGGTGCCCGCCACCGCCCCCGCCACGGCCGAGACGGTGCCGTCGCCACCGCAGGCCACGATCATGGCGTTGCCCGCCTCGTCGGCCGGCCGGGCCCGGAGGAGCTCGACGAGTTCCCGGCACTGGTCGGCCGGGTCGGTGCCGGCCCGGGTGAGCAGCACCGTCACCAGCAGCTGGGGTTCGAGGATTGAGCGGATCAGGGCCAGATCGGCGTTGGCATCCCCCTGGCCGGCGACGGGATTGAACAGCAGGTAGGCCGAACGGCCGTGGGACAGACCACGCAGGGCCAGCTCGGCGGTGGCGGCATTGAGGGCCAGGGGCACGCCGGCCAGATCACAGGCCCGCATCAGCAGCCCGGCGTCGGGCGGGGTGCCCGCCGGCGCCGCCGGATCGAGGAAGGCCACCACCAGGTCCACCGCATTGGCCAGCACCTCGGCGGCCACCTGGATGTCCCCCCCCTCGGCGAGGGCCGCCAGCGCCGTGACCCGCAGCTGGGCGGTGCGCGGGTCGCTGCCGATCGCGGCCGCCAGTTCGGCGCTGGCCAGCAGGGGGAAGCCGGCCAGCGCCAGCGACTGACGGTCGAGCCAGTCGAGCAGCGCCTCGCGGCGCGACGCACTTGCCAGCAGCGCCAGGGCATGGGCCATGGGGATCAGGTTACGGGGACAGCGCCGCCGGCTTTCCAGGGCACGCCGCCCGCGGTGGCATCGGTGGCAACGCGTCGGACAACACAACGCGGAGCAGGAGAGTGCCCGGCTTCACGGTGTCGCCGTGGTCCAGGCCTTGAGCTGTCGATCGCTGTAGATTTGCCCTTACTGGTGTCCATGAGCGCATGAGTCAGCAAAAGCTCTGAAGGCGTCCGACCTCTAAGTTGCTCGCTCTAAGTTATTCGCTCTATGTTGCTCGCAACAAAGCAGCTTACTGTTTTTCAAGTTAAAGACATGAATCCATGGCAAGTTGGCATGTTCATGAGACGATTCTCCCAATGGAGCATCAACATCCTTGCGGTCTTCATGGTCGCCTCGGGGGCGTACCTGGCCTTCTCGGGAGATGACCAGGACGAACGCCTGATCGGTGCCACCAACATCCTCCTGGGGACGTCTCTCCTGTCCATGGTTGAGAATGGGCCACGTACCCAGTAGCTGCTCGGGGATCAGTGGCTTGGAGCGAGGCCGATGGAGCGCCCGGAGGACATCCACGCCTTGCATCAGCCTGTCGATGAGAGGGCTTCTTCCCGGAATTGCCGGAGCGGGGAAGCGCACCTCACCCAGGCGGCTGATAGCCCAGCGACCGGCCTCCCGTCTCTCTCCGGATTCGGTGGCTTCACGAGACCTTGGGAGCTTGACACGTTCAGCGCATCGAGCTCTGCATGACTCCTTTGCTGGAAGGAAACCGGAGCTGACCCGTCCAAGCCGGAATGGAACCATCCTGTCAGGTTCCCCATCAGGGCCTTTGTCGCGATGATGCTCTTGGCCCTCACGGTTGATGCAGCCCGGTGATGGGGAGCGCTGACTTTCCTAAAAGTATCGATCCATGACTACCAACGAGCTTGCCCATCTTCGTAACATCGGAGCAACCGTTGCCACAAGGCTCCAGGAGGCTGGGATCACCAGCGAGGCTGAGCTCAGAGAGCTTGGGGCTCCCAAAGCCTATCAATTGATGTCTGCCCAATGTCCAGGCAAGCATCTTCCAGTCTGTTACTATCTTTATTCTCTCGAAGGTGCTATTCAGGATCGACATTGGGACGATTTTTCCGAGCAAGAGAAGACCGATCTCAGGTTGGCTGCAGGGTTGCCAAAGTGAACAGCCCGGCAGTTGATCCCGTCTCCCCATGACGACAACAGCCACATGGAATGTCTTCTGCGGTAAGTCTGATGTTGGTCGATCCACGGTGGCGGCGGGTCTTTCTTCCCAGCACAGCCCCACCATGGTGTTCGAGGATGTCTGGTTCCGTGACTGGAAGTGGCTCAAGGCGGTTGTGCTGACTTCCCAGGCCAGTACGCAAGCAGGCCGCCGCTGGTTTCGTTCCCCGTTCGAAAACGCTTCCGCGACCCATGGCCTGCACGTTCTCAGCGTCGGATGAAGACTGCCTGGACAGGATCGCCTGGCGCCATTGCGAGCGCCCACCAGGGTCCCATCACCTGAGCGAGGACAACTTCTGGCACATCGCGTTGTTCTTCCAACCGCCGCAGGAGGCTGAGGTGTTCAACGTCAAGCTGTATGCCATGAAAAACCCCTGGCGTCGCTACCATGTTTCCGTTGAGGGCTGACAGGGGCCCCACGCGCGCCGACCCATGTGGTTCGAAGCACTGACCGGCTTTCCGGAGGCCTTTCCACAACAGGTTCGTGAGGCGATCACGGTTGACGGCGAGACCTTGACATCCCATGCGAACAGGAGGGTGTTGGTCTGCGGCCGACTGGAAACACCGTCGTTGGCTGAGTTACGCGAGCGGGTGGCTTCCAGCGGCGATCCAGTGGTCACGCTGCGGGTGCGTGAAGTGGTGGCCAATGTTCAGAATCTGCATGCCGAAGCGTCGAACGCCGATGCACTCTTTCAGGTGGCTTCTCAGTTCAACCTGCTTGAAATGCTGTCACCGGATGTGACGCCTGAGCACGGCGTGGGGATCTATGAACATGACCATACCCAGGGGCCGGCGTGTGCCATCGCGGCTGGCGCCGGAACGATCTATCGCAACTACTTCGCGGATGTCAACGGCCAAACCGGCCAATCAGCGCGTCACCAGATCGACTGCCTGGCCGATCTCGGTATCGCCCTGGGCAATACCGAGGGCCGCCTCTGGGAGATGCGGAATGGCTACCCCTTGGCCTCGCAGGCTGGCCTGGTTGAGATCTCAGAACGTCTGACGTCTGCGGACGAAGACCAACGCGATGGCTGGCGACAACTGCTGCGGGTCGGCATCCAGTGGCGGACCCAGGTGACGCTGAAGGATTGCAGGCACCTTGTCTCCCAGGCCTACGGGTCCGCCTTACCCGTGGCCTATTCCAGGCATGCGCCAGCCCTCTGGGCCCCGTTCGCTCGGCTGATTCTGGAAGCCTCCTATGAGGCAACGATCTGCGCCGCCATCCTGAACTCAGCTCAGCATGGAAGCAACAGCGTGTTTCTCACCCTTCTCGGTGGCGGAGCCTTTGGCAACGAAACCGACTGGATTCTGGACGGCCTCCAGCGAGCCCTGAACCTCCATCGACATGCTGATCTTGATGTGGCCATCGTCAGCTATGGCGCTTCCAAACCGGCTGTCAGACGCCTTGTCAGCCAGTTCAGATCATGAGCTCCCCGTTCGAGGTTCAGGAGGTTCATCTCTGGTGGGCGAAGGCCTGGCTGGAGTGGCCAGATGGAACGCCGGTGCAACCAGCCGCCTGAGCTTGCCCCTACCCTGCCGAAAGTCTGCCCAGCCCTGCCTTACGGAGTGTGATGCCGCCTGAACAACCCCTCAGCACGACACGTTCCGCCGTGGCGCGGCGCTTTGCTGCCGGCGCTGCCATGGGTGGGCTGATCGCTTCGGTGCCCTTCGCCGCTGGTCATCCTCTCCAGCTCAGCAGCCTGGAGATTCTTGCTGCCGCCCTCGTGATCACCGCATCAGGGGTGATGGGCTGTCTCTGGGGCGGACGCTTTCTTGACGCGCTCTCGAGGGCGCTCGATTCCACTTCCGTTTGAGGCTTCAGACTGCGCTCCATGCCGAGGACGAAGGCTGCCATGACCTTCACGCGATTGCTGACCAACCTCTGCTCCGACCGTCTGGGCGAAAGTCGCGATTTCTATGTCTCGCTCCTTGGGTTCGAGGTGAACTACGACAGCGACTGGTACGTCCAGTTGCACTCCCCCACCCATCCGGCGCTTGAGCTTGGCCTCATTGCCCGATCCAGTGAGCTGGTTCCGCCGTCCTTTCAGCAGGCGCCTGCCGGCCTGTTCATCACCTTCGTGGTTCCTGACGTCGATGCTGTGTATGCCAAGGCCCTGTCCCTGGGGCTTTCGATCCTTCAGGAGCCCAGGAACGAGTTCTACGGCCAGCGACGCTTCCTGACCGTCGATCCCAACGGCTGCCTCATCGACATCGGCAGCCCCTGCTGAGCGCCTGTCCGCCCTGTCCGGCGGAGCACCCTGGCCGCCACCCAGGCTCTGATGGCATGATGACCGTCATGCGATACCCGGAGAGCCACAAGCAGGCCGTTCGTGCCCGCATCCTCGAGGCCGCCGCCGAGGAGCTGCGCCGCCATGGTCTTTCGGGCATCGGCATCCCCGCCCTGATGCGACGGGCCGGCCTCACCCATGGCGCCTTCTATGCCCATTTCCCCAGTCGGGACGCCCTGGTGGCCGAGGCCATCCGCACGGCCGCCGCCGCCAGTGTCGACGGTCCGCTGGCCCCGTCGCTGTCGCTGGAGCAGAGCCTTGCCGCCTACCTCTCCCCCGAGCACCTCGCCCACCCCGAGCGGGGTTGCGTGATCGCAGCCCTCGGCGCGGAGGGGGCCCGCCAGCCCGCCCC
>NZ_JAYGHZ010000031.1:0-12268 GCF_034931285.1 Synechococcus sp. BA-120 BA3 | reverse complement strand
GCCTGGGGTCCTGGGTGGCGGAACGGCGCGCCGCCCGCCCCGCCAGCACCAAGAAGTGGGTGCGGCCCGAGGTGGACAGCGACGCCGCCCCAGCCGCCGACGCCGCCATGGCAACGGCGGTGGTGGCTGAGGTGACCGCCATGGCGGAGGTGGCCGAAGCCGCCGAGCCGGACCCCGAGCCCGACGACGGACCGCTGGTGGTGGAGAGCTTCGAGGCGATCGATGCCCTGCTGGAGCAGGCCGTGCCGGAGACGCCGGAGCCCGTCAGCCCGCCGCAGACCGCTGCCGCCGGGGAGGGTCTCGGCGAGGCGGGATAATCCAGCCTTCTCGCGCCCCGGCGACGTGACGGCAAGCCCGGCGTCCTACAAGGACACGCTCAACCTGCTGCAGACGCCCTTCGCGATGCGGGCCAATGCCCGGGTGCGGGAGCCGGAACTGCAGGCCTTCTGGAAGGAGCACGATCTCTACGGGCGGCTGAGCCGCGGCAACCCGGGCGCCCCCTTCACCCTGCACGACGGCCCGCCCTACGCCAACGGCGCCCTGCACGTGGGCCATGCCCTCAACAAGATCCTCAAGGACATCATCAATAAGCACGCCCTGCTGCAGGGGCGCCGGGCCCGCTTCGTGCCGGGCTGGGACTGCCACGGCCTGCCGATCGAGCTGAAGGTGCTGCAGGGCCTGGGCAACGAGGAGCGGCGGCAGCTCACCCCCATCGACCTGCGGCGGCGCGCCCATGCCTACGCCCTCGAGCAGGTGGAGGGCCAGAAGAGCGGCTTCCGGCGCTGGGGCATCTGGGCCGACTGGGACGAGCCCTACCTCACCCTGCAGACGTCCTACGAGGCGGCCCAGATCGGGGTCTTTGGCCGCATGGTGCTGGCGGGCCACATCTACCGGGGCCTCAAGCCGGTGCACTGGAGCCCAAGCTCCCGCACCGCCCTGGCCGAGGCTGAGCTGGAGTACCCCGACGGCCACACCTCCCCCAGCGTCTACGTGGCCTTCCCGGTGGTGGAGCTGCCGGAGCCGCTGGCCGGGCTGCTGGCGGACGCCGGCATCGCCGGCCCCACCGATGCGGCCCACCGGGAGCAGCTGTTCGTGGCCATCTGGACCACCACCCCCTGGACCCTGCCGGCCAACCTGGCGGTGTCGGTGAATGGCCAGCTCGATTACGCCATCTGCCGCGACGGCACCACCAACGGCGGCACCCCCCGCTACCTGGTGGTGGCCGCCCAGCTGGTGGAGCACCTGCGCAACAGCCTGGAGCGCCCGCTCGAACCCCTGCTCACCCTCAAGGGGGCCCAGCTGGAGGGGATCCTGTACCGCCATCCGCTGCTGGATCGCACCAGCCCCGTGGTGATCGGCGGCGACTACATCACCACCGAAACCGGCACCGGCCTGGTGCACACGGCCCCGGGCCACGGCGTCGACGACTTCCACACCGGCAACAAGTACGGCCTGCCGGTGCTCTGCCCGGTGGATGAGGCCGGCACCCTCACCGCCGAGGCGGGCCCCTTCGCCGGGCTCAACGTGCTCAAGGACGCCAACCCGGCGATCATCACCGCCCTGCGGGATGCCGGGCTGCTGCTGGCCGAGCAGCGCTACCAGCACCGCTACCCCTACGACTGGCGCACCAAGAAACCGACCATCTTCCGGGCCACCGAACAGTGGTTCGCCTCCGTCGACGGCTTCCGCGCCCAGGCCCTGGAGGCGATCGCGGCGGTGGAGTGGCTGCCCGCCAGCGGCCGCAACCGCATCGAGGCGATGGTGCGGGACAGGGGCGACTGGTGCATCTCCCGCCAGCGCTCCTGGGGGGTGCCGATCCCGGTCTTCTATCACCGCGAGACGGGCGAGGTGCTGCTCAACGCCGACACCCTGGCCCACGCCGAGGCGCTGATCGCCGAGCACGGCGCCGATGTCTGGTGGGAGCGGGACGAGGCCGGCCTGCTGCCGCCGGCCTGGGCCGACCAGGCCGACCAGTGGCGCAAGGGCACCGACACCATGGATGTCTGGTTCGACTCGGGCTCCTCCTGGGCCGCCGTGCTGGAGGGCCGCGGACTCGGCTATCCCGCCGACCTCTATCTGGAGGGCTCCGACCAGCACCGCGGCTGGTTCCAGAGCAGCCTGCTCACCTCGGTGGCCGTGAACGGCCATGCCCCCTACCGCCGGGTGCTCACCCACGGCTTCACCCTCGATGAGAAGGGCCGCAAGATGAGCAAGTCGCTGGGCAACGTGGTGGACCCCGTTGTGTTGGTGGAGGGGGGCAGGAACGAGAAGCAGGAGCCGGCCTACGGCGCCGACGTGCTGCGGCTGTGGGTGAGCTCGGTGGATTACTCCGCCGACGTGCCGCTGGGGCCGGGGATCGTCAAACAGCTGGCGGACGTGTACCGCAAGGTGCGCAACACGGCCCGCTATCTGCTGGGCAATCTGCATGATTTCGTGCCCGCCGAGCATGCCGTAGCGATCGAGGATCTGCCCCTGCTGGATCGCTGGATGCTGCAGCGCACCGCCAGCCTGATCGAGGAGGTGAGCGCCGATTTCGAGCGCTTCGAGTTCTACCGCTTCTTCCAGGCCCTGCAGAACTTCTGCGTGGTGGACCTGTCCAACGTCTACCTCGACATCGCCAAGGATCGCCTCTATGTGAGCGCGGCCGGCGATGTCCGCCGCCGCAGCTGCCAGACCGTGCTGCACCTGGTGGTGGAGCGGCTGGCGGGCCTGATCGCGCCGGTGCTGTGCCACATGGCCGAGGACATCTGGCAGAACCTGCCCTATCCGGTGGCCGAAGTCTCGGTGTTCGAGCGGGGCTGGCCGACGGTGCCCCAGAGCTGGGCGGCGCCGGAGCTGCTGGCGCCGATGCAGCGGATCCTGGAGCTGCGCGCCCAGGTGAACCGGGTGCTGGAGGGCTGCCGGGGCCGGGGGGAACTGGGCGCCTCCCTCGAGGCCCAGGTGCAGCTGGAGCTGGTGGAGGCGGCGGCTGACGCGGCATCGGAGGCGGCCCCCCTGCATGAGGCCCTGGCCCTGGTGGAGGCCAGCCCCCACCCCGAGGTCGACAACCTGGCCGACTGGCTGCTGGTGTCGGCCCTGCGGGTCGGCGGGCCTGTGCCGGCGGAGCCCCTTCTGGCGGAGACCGAGGAGGAGGGGGTGCGGGTGCGGATCGCCCGGGCGGCGGGCCACAAGTGCGAGCGCTGCTGGCACCACGAGAGCGACATCGGCCAGCACCCGGACCATCCCAGCCTGTGCGGGCGCTGCGTGGGCGTGCTGGAGCGCCAGGGGGCTCGGCCCGCCTGATTCGGCGGGCCCCGTCAGGATCGGGTCAGACCAGCCCGAAAGGCCTGAGGACCTTTTTGGCCGCGATCTTCAATGGCAGTGGAATGCCCCGTCTGGGGAGCTTGCGCACGACGCGGGCCGCCAGCCGGCGCGAGCGCGTGGCCAGCGAATGGGACTCCAGCAGGGGGTAGGGGGAGCGCTCCCGCAGCAGCGCGATCAGCCAGTCCGCCGCCGCCGGATCCTGGGAGCCCGGCTCCAGGGCGACCTCGGCCAGCCGGATCCGCTCGGCGAACTCCGCCACCATGGCCTGGTAGCCGCAGGCCTCGGCGACGGGCCCGTGGGAGGCATGAACCCGGGCGAAGTGCTTGAGCGACTTGCGCTCCAGCAGGGCGGCGTTGTCGAGGAGATCCTCGATGTCGTTGGCGATCCGCACGACGCTGGCCTGGGCGCTGACGATCGGCAGTTCCTCGATCACCGGCGGCGGCGCCTCGCGGGGACCCGCGGCGGTGGCGACCGCGTAGGCATGGGCGATCGCCTCCACCTTGCGGCCCACCAGTTCGCGCAGCAGGGCCCGGTTCCGCTCGGTGGGGGCCAGATGCCGGCGAGAGCTGGTGGGGATGTAGGCGGCATGCAGCAGGGAGGCCTTGACCAGATCGAAGGGGGCGCCGTGCACGACCAGGACGCTGGCCACCCGGACGACATGCTCCTGGAAGGTTTTCTTCGAGCTCCGGAAGGAGCCGCCGTGCAGCTCGGCCGCGACATCGAACACCCGGTTCAGCTCCACGATCTCCTTGCGGGAATGGCCCTGGGCCAGGCATTGCCGCACCAGCAGAGGAAAGGAGTGCACATAGGGATAGGCGTGGTTGTCCACGGCCTCGGCAGCAGGCGCCCCCGGGCGCGGGTGCACCAGCTCCATGCTGCCGATCTGGCGATTGAGGAAGGAGGTCATGCTCTGGAGGGAGCGCAGCTTCCACTTGCTGGAGAGATAGGCCACGTCCCGGGCCGCCAGCTCATGGCTCCAGCGCCGGTGGAAGGGCTCGATGTCGCAGAGCCAGTAGGGGGAGTGCTCGTTGGCGTAGACGTAACTGACCACGGACTTCGGCTCGAAGATGACCCGATAGTTCGCCTGCCGGGCCACCATGGCGATGTCGATATGCTCATTCACCTGGAGGTAGGCCTCATCGAGGGGGCCCGTCTCGTGGAGCATCGCCATGCTGAGCAGCATGCAATGGAACTCGCCAAAATCGGAATCTCCCCCCTGGAGAGTGCCGACGATGCGGGAGGCGGGCGCATTGGCGAAGAGGTGCTCTTCGTTGTATTCAGTTTCGCCGTTCTTCTCCGAGAGATGGTTCTTGCCGCCGGCCATGTGGATGCGATCGGCCTCAAACTCCCCCATCAGGTAGAGGGGGAAGACGATGCCGGCTCCGGTGCGCTCCGCCGTGGCCACGAGGGTCTCGATCCAGCCCCTGGTGACGAGCACATCGTTGTCGATGAAGCACACATACTTCGTCGTCACCGCTTGCAGCGCCTGGTTGCGCAGCTGGTTGGGGGTGCCGGGGGCCGCCGTGAACAGGGTCAGCTCACCGCGGGCCTCGGCCGCCTCCAGCTCCCGCCGCACCGAGGGCGGTGACTGGCTGTCGTGGTAATGGAGGACGAAGGGATAATCCCGGTGCTCGAGGATCGAGCCCAGCGAGCGTGAGGCAAAGCTGTGCCGTTCGCGGAACACCACGACGACCGTGACCAGAGGAGCCGTCGGCGAGCCGCCCGGGCTGACCCGTACGGGGGCGGTCATCAATGGCCTGCCTGGAATCGGAGGACGATGATAACATGATGCTTCGTGAAGCATTCCTGCGTGCCGAATCCAGCGTCTGTTTTCGTGCCGCATTGATGCATGGACAAACTGTCCTGGCAGGAGTTGCTGAACACCCCTGCCTTTCTGATCAATCTCGATCGCCGGCCGGATCGGTGGGAGAGCAGCCGCGGCCAACTGGAATGGGCGGGATTCATGGACGCGCGACGCTGGTCGGCCTTTGATGGGGCGACGGGAAACGTCCGGGAGGCGCTGTTGCGTTTCGGCATCGATCAGCTGGCAGATCGCGAAGACTTTCTCCACCTGCCCGGCGCCCAGGGCTGCGCCGTGACCCAACTGACGCTGCTCCAGCACATCATCGACCAGGGGTATCCACGGGCCTGCATCTTCGAGGATGACATCCGCTTCTCACGGTCGTGGCACCAGCTGGCGCCGGCGTTCCTGAACAGCACGCCCCGCACCTTCGATCTTCTCCTCCTGGGTTCGCAGATTCAGTACGACTTTCTGCCGCGTCTGCATCCGGCCCGGCGATTGAATCGCTCCCGAACACTCACGCGCCTGAGCCAGATCGCCTGGCCCTGGCCGTCCCATCGGCTGGGCGATGTGCTGCAGGGGCCGCTCTATTGCCTCCATGCCGTCGTCATCACGCGCCAGGGCTGCCAGGAGTTGCTGAAGTTCCTGACCACCCAGAGCGTCGGTTTCTATATGCCGGATTGCATGATTCACGACGCCATGGCCGGGCGACGCCATGTCTCGCGGTTCCCGCTGCGCTGGTATGCCTGGAACGGCCATCGCCTCCCTGCCCTGGTGGAGGAACGGGGCACGAATCCCCACTGGATCAGGCGGAACTGCGGCCTGGTGTATCAGGAGGAAAGCTTCGGCACGGACGTTCAACCGCGCCCGGAGCCAGCGTCGGCCTGAGGGCGCCCTGGACAGGCTTGGGCCGATCGCCGAAGGGGAGCAGGCGGGCACCGAGGCTGAAGGCCCCCGCCAGCAGGCCGGCGAGGGCGATCGTCACACTCCACAGCTGCACCGGCCGGAGGGCACCGAGCAGATCGCGCACGGAGAGGTCGGCCGGGTTCAGCTCCCGCAGTGTTGGCGGCGGCGGTGACGGGGCGACTGGGCCAGCTGCAGGGACGACTGTGCCAGCCCCCGGCTGGAAGGCCAGCACCTTCTCCTTCCAGTCAGCGAGCACGCCGTTGAATTCGTTGGAGCCCAAGGCCGCCTCGGCCAGGGGAAGTTTCTGCACATACCAGTCGTAACCCTGCTCCAGCAATCCCTCCGCTTTCAAGCCGTCTTCCACGATCACCAGCAGCGGCAGGTGCTTCGCGTAGGCCATCGCCGCTTCGATGTGGTTCCACGGCGTCGGCAGCCTTGTTTCCACCAGAGTCCCCTGACGCGGACCGCCGCGCCTTTCGAGGCCCGAGGGGAAGTAACTGCGCTCCAGGGCGATGACGACGATGCCGGAACACTTCTCCATCAGTTCGGTGATGGCCTTCAGCGGTGCATCGGCGCTGAAGGTGTTGCGGCCGACGGTCTTGGGGATCAGGGATTCACTGCGCAGGCGATCCTCGATCGATCGCACGAAGGATTCCTGCTCCGCCGTGGCCGTGCCACCCACACTCACGAAGACGAGTTTCTCCTCCATCTCCCGCCACGCATCACTGGGCGGAGCCTACCGATTCCCCCGCCGGCGCGCTCGCACTGGCTGATCGGCAGCGGGGAGCGCTGAGCGTCAGAGGCCGAGATCGGACAGGCCCGGATGATCGTCGGGGCGGCGACCGAGCGGCCAGTGGTACTTCCGCTCGCTCTCCTTGATCGGCAGGTCGTTGATGCTGGCGATGCGGGTGTGCATGAAGCCCTGGGCATCGAACTCCCAGTTTTCGTTGCCGTAGGCTCGGAACCACTGGCCGGAATCGTCGTGCCATTCGTAGGCGAAACGCACGGCGATGCGGTTGCCGTGAAAGGCCCAGAGTTCCTTGATCAGGCGGTAGTCGAGCTCCTTGGCCCATTTACGGGCCAGAAACTGCTCGATGGCCTCGCGCCCGCTGACGAACTCGGCCCGGTTGCGCCAGACGCTGTCCGGGCTGTAGGCCAGCGCCACCCGTTCCGGGTCACGGCCGTTCCAGGCATCCTCGGCCAGGCGCACTTTCTTCGCCGCCGTTTCGGCATCGAAGGGGGGAAAGGGGGGCCTGGGGGATTCAGGAACGGTCACTGGAGCAGCCATTGCACAGCGTGCGAAGGCTAATTCAGAAGGGAATCGTGTAAGTGTTGCCGCGCTCACTGCGCACCAGGAAGGCGGAGGATGTCTGCCGGTAGGTGGCCAGGGTGGTGCGGCCATTGCTGGGCTCGGTGATCAGCAGCTTGCCGCATTCCTCCTGATCCCCCTGGCCGCAGCTCCAGGGCTCGCCCACCTTCTCCATCTCGATCTGCTTGCCGTCGGAGCGGAAGGTGACCGTGAACGACGTGGAGCCGCCCGCGACCAGACAGGCTTCGGCGCGGCCGTTGAAGCGGCAGGTCTGCCAGGCGGCCTGGGCGTGGGCCACCGGGATGGCCGGGAGAGCCAGGGCGGCACCGGCGGCGGCCAGGGTGCACAGGGCCGCCAGGGGGGAACGCATCGGGCTGGGCGCAGGGGAGGACAAGTCTCGCCCCCCTGCCGAGCCCAAGGCCTTCCCGACGATGTTGCGACGCGTCACCGCTCAAAGTCTCCTGCACGCAGGATGTCAACCAACGCATCCAGGAGCTCAGACATTTTCCCACGATTGAGCTTGCCAGCGACTCCAGAAATGATCGAGATAGTCGCAGTGAACATTTTTCCAATGCGCACAAAACTCTAACGCCTGAGATCACCTTCGGCAAAGTCACTTTCCGAAAGTGGAATTGCCAGCCTATCCGCGTAGGATCTGCTTGTGATCTGACATAGCACAAAGTCTCCCATCCCAACATCTGCGATGGCCAAGGCCGGCCTACGCTTAGCTTGCGACAGGTCGGAATAAGGAAAGGGGATGAGAACGACGTCCCCTATTGCAGGTGGGCCCATGCAGCTTCCGCCTCTGGGTTCAGCCAGTCAGCCGCCAAAGCCCTTTCACTCAAGTCAAATCCGCTGACGACAGGGTCGGGATCGTCACTTGGCACAGAAACGAACACCTTCGCTCCCGTTTTCAGATGGACAGGACTTTGGATCCGGATTCGCCCATCTGTTTCAACAACAGCTTCATATTTGTATTCCATCGGGATGGGCCGGTGGGCCTACGACAGCATTGATTCAGCATAGCTCGAATGATGCCGTCTTGAAAGCAAGCTCAAACACTGCTTCTAAGATAGGCAAACGCCAAGCAGCGACTGGGCAGACAACGTTGCTCGCCTCCCGGGGGTGGTGGGGGCAATCGGGCACGGCGTAGAGCCAGGGATCGCGGCGCAGGACCAACAGCACCTTATCGATCGGGGCTGAATTGGACACACGGATGGCGAGCTCCTTGGCATTCAGTTACAGTCTTCCGGAAGCGTGCATCATCGTATTCAGGCCCTCCTTCTGGCTCCGCATGGGATCGACGGCAGAAGTCCATCCACCATCCGCAGGGCGACATCCAGACCCAACGGAACCCCTGGCTTCAGCGCATGAAGATCCTCTTCATCCTGTGTGACAACCCCTTCAGGGCCTCCTGCGGCATGGGGAGCTCTGTCAAGGAAATCATTGAAGGCCTGGCCAAAGCAGACGAGTCGATCAGGATTCAGGTGTTGGATCTGCGATCGAACGACGGCCATCAGACGATCACCGATCAGATCGAGGTGTTGTCCTGCGGATACCGGGATGGCCTGGGCAGTGACTTCATTGTCCAGACCCTGATGAATGCCCCGATTCAGATCATCTATGGCGTCAAGAACCTGAGGAGGCCCGATGTCATTCACCTGCAGGACTGGACATCCATAGCGGTGGGCAACGCCTTGGCCAGCTACTGGGGAGGCAACATCAGATCGGTGTACACAACCCAATTGAGTTACACCCTGCTGCTGGAGGATCTGGCCAAAGAGTCGATGGCGGCTCCGCCCGTCGACCAGGCGATTGTTGCCGAGATTGAACGATTGGAGCGCGACAGCATTCAAGCGTCTGACAAGGCCATCTTCCTGAACCGGAGCGATCAGACACGGCTCGACGGACCGCAGGATTCACAGGTGATCCCGCACGGCATCCATCTGGAGGACGTTGCGTCGATTCCATTCGAAGAAAGGAAGCTTCCAGGGGATCACCCTGTCAAGCTCCTGTATTTCGGGCGCATCGATACGATGAAGAATGTCGGGCGGCTGCTCGATGCCCGGTTGCCGAGCGGCGTCGACCTGATCGTGATGGGGGGAGAGGCCGGCTCGAATCCGGAGTTGTATCAACGACTGGAGAACCTGGCTCATGAACGCGATAACTTGCACCGGATCCCTTTCACCGCAGGGGATGACAAGTTCCATATCATCCGAGCGGCCGACGCTGTGATCTTCCCCAGCATCCATGAGCCCTTCGGCCTGGTTGGACTCGAGGCCTTGGCCTGCGGCACACCGCTGATTGCTTCCTTTGCCGGAGGCATGAAGGACTACCTCGATGATGCCTGCGCAATCCGAATCGACGGACTAAGCGCCGAGGCCATCGAGAACGCCATCCACAGGTTCATGACGCTGTCAGACTCCGCCAAGGAGACCATGGTCAGGAACGGATTGGACGTCTGCAAGCGCTTCTCCTGGAAGGATCCAGTCGAGCGGCACCACCGGCTCTATCGGGACTTGACCCATGGCAGCAAGCCCGCGTAGGCCCATGGTCACGGAACATCGCATCGACATTCGAGGCTGCCAAGTCTTCTATCAGCGTGGCGGCAAAGGTGAACCGCTCCTGCTCCTGCACGGCATGGATGGGCGAGCGTCATGGGACAGCGTGCTTTCCAGGCTCACGGAGCGCCACGATGTGATCCTGCCCGACCATCCCGGCTTTGGCTCCTCGGGCCCAGGTGAATGGATCGACAACATGGCTGATCTGGCCCTCTTTTACCTCGATTTTCTTGATGCCCTGCAGATCGAGACCTGCCACCTGGCCGGCCACTGCCTGGGCGGCTGGCTGGCAGCGGAGGTTGCCGTGATGCAGCCGCAACGGTTCAAGAGCCTGAGCTTGTGTGCCGCAGCCGGCATCCGTGTTGACGGCTGCCCGATGGGGGATGCCTTCCTGTGGAACCCGGACGACACCATCGGCCAGCTGATCGTTGATCCGCAGGCCAGGGAAACCATGCGGTCGAGGCAATCGAGCGAGCGTGATATCGAGCTGATGTTGAAAGCCAGGCAGATGTCGGCGCGATTGGCCTGGCATCCTCGCTTTCACAACCCCCATCTACGCAAGTGGTTGCATCGGCTGACGATGCCAACCATGATTCAATGGGGTGAGAACGACAGGCTTTTCCCCGTGGCCTATGCCCATGGCTACCACGCCATGATCCCCCACGCCCAGCTCCATCTCTACAGGGACTGCGGCCATTTCCCGATGCTGGACGCCACCGATCGCTACCTCGAGCATCTGGACGCATTCACGGCCAAGGCATCCGCATGAAGTTCTATTCCTTTCATTTGATGCCCTATGGCGCCCTCGATCTGGATTACGTCGACAAACATGTCTCGGCGAGCCTGGTGCTCCCCAACACGTACTACGATCCCCAGATTGGCCATCAGCTCTATAACCGCTATCTCGATGAGCTGGAACTAGCCGATGCGCTCGGTTTTGATGGCGTGTGCGTCAACGAGCATCACCAGTCGGCCTATGGCCTGATGCCCACACCGGCCGTGATGGCGGGCGCGCTCTCCAGAAGCGTGAAGCGAGGCAAGATCTGCATCCTGGGGCGGGCGTTGCCCTTGCTGTCCAATCCCCTCAGCGTGGCGGAAGAATACGCCATGCTCGATAACATCACCGGAGGGCGTTTCATTGCTGGCTTTGTGAGAGGGATTGGCGTGGAGTATCACGCCACCGGCGTCAATCCCACCTATTCCCTGGAGCGCTTCCATGAAGCCCACGATCTGATCATCCGGGCCTGGACCGAAGAGGGCCCCTTTCCGTTCGAAGGCAAGCATTACAGCTACAACTATGTGAATCTGTGGCCGCGTCCTTTCCAACAGCCCCATCCGGACGTCTGGATTCCCTCCGGAGGCAGCCTGGAAACGATTCGCTGGGCGTCCGATCCCAAAAGGAAATACGTGTATCTGAATGTCTATAGCAACATCGATGTGGCCTGCGGCCTCATGGACACCTACCGGAACTGTGCCGAGGCGTACGGCTATACCGCAAGCTCCGAACAGCTGGGCATGGCCCTGCCCATTTATGTGGCGGAAACCGATGCGATCGCCCGAAGAGAAGCCAAGCCCCACATCGAGGCGTTCTTCAACAAGTTTCTGCGGATGACCAACGAGATGTTGTTGCCACCGGGCTACACATCGGTGTCCTCCCTCAAAACGCTCCTGATCACCAGCCGCGAAACGCTGATGGCTAACCATTCCCTGGAGGCCGTCGACAAGCTCGGCATGTTCCTGGTGGGTTCACCCGAGACGGTCCGTGAGCGCCTGGCGGAGTTTGAGCAGCGGCTCGGCATCGGCCATCTCTGCGCCATCATGCAATTCGGCAGCCTGCCGCATGCGCAGACGAAGCGAAATCTGGAGCTGTTTGCCGAAGAGGTGATGCCCCATTTCCGGGCCAAAGTGACGGCAGGCAGCTGCCCTTAGGGGCCGATGGAAGCCAACCCCCGACAAGCCCGCAGCACCACATCGGAACAGATGCACAGGCCCAGTCTTCGTTGCAGAAGAAGGGCACCGGAAGGCCGGCCGTTTCCCCGCTTGCTCCCCACCCCGGCGCCCAGGCTCGCCGGCCACGGCGGGCTGCCTACCATCGCCCCTTTGCCGCCCTTCCCCATGGCCAGCCAATGGCAGAACTTTCTGCGCAACCTGGGGGAGTGGCGGGGCAGCTTCACCACGATCAGCGCCGGCGGCGAGGTGCTGGAGAGCCATCCGTCGGTGCTGACGCTGGCGGCGTGCGACGACGACGACCGACTGGTGCGCTTCAGCCTGGAGCGCTGGCCCGCCGGCACGGCGATCGCCACGGGCGGCGGACCGGCGCCGGGGGCGGGCGAGCCCAGCCGCGCCATGGAGCAGGACTACCGGACCCTCGGGCGCCAGGTGGTGTTC
>NZ_JAYGHZ010000030.1:0-12300 GCF_034931285.1 Synechococcus sp. BA-120 BA3 | reverse complement strand
GTGGTGACCCCCTCCAGGATCGAGCCGCCGACGCTGCCCTCGAGGCCGCCCTGGAGCTGGCGGGCGATGGCGCGGTTGTCGAGGCCGCTGCGCCGGGCCTGCTCCTCGTCCACCGCCAGGGCCAGACGGGGCACGGCTTCGCTGAGGCTGGCGGCGGTGTGGGTCACGGGCTCGAGCTGGGCCAGGTGGCGGCGCAGCTCGTCGCCGGTGCGGCGCAGCTGCTCCAGATCGGCCCCCTCCAGCCGCAGTTCGATCGGTGCCTCGAAGGGGGGCCCCTGCTCCAGCTGCTTCACCAGGATCTGGGCCTCGGGGAAGTCCCCATCCAGCGCCTGCTGGAGGGAGCGGATCGTGGACCGCACCGCTTCGGTCCCCCGCAGCTGCACCAGGCCCTGGGCGTAGTGGGGGGCGTTCTCCTCGGAGGCGATCACGTTGTAGAAGAAGGCCGGCGCGCTCTCGCCCAGAAACCAGTGCACGTCGTCGACGCGGGGGTCCTGGCGGATCCGCTGCCGCACCGCCATCGCCAGGGTCTCGGTGCGCCCCAGGGCGCTCTGCTGGGGCAGCCGCAGCTCGATCTGGAACTGGTCGCGGTTGGTGGGCGGGAAGAACTGCTGCTCGAGGCTGCCGAAGGCCAGAAACCCCAGCAGCGGCAGCAGCAGCGACAGGGCCACCCCCTGCCCGGGATGGCGCAGGGCCTGGAGCAGGGAGCGGCGGTAGGGGTGGGCCAGAACCGCCGGGCTGATGCCCTGCTCCCACCAGCGCACCCGCGGCCCCAGGGGCTGCCAGGACTGCAGCCGGGCGGTGAGGGCCGGGATCACCGTGAGGGAGAGAAACAGGGAGCTGGCCAGGGCCAGGATCACGGTGAGGCCGATCGTGCCGATGAACTCCCCGGTGGCCCCCGGTGAGGTGGCGATGGGCACGAAGGCCAGCACGGTGGTGAGGGTGGAGGCCAGCAGCGGCACCAGCAGGTACCGCACCGTGTGCCGCACCGCTGCGGCGGGGCTGTCACCGCTGCGCAGCCGTTGCTGCACCTCATCGACCACGACGATGGCGTTGTCGATCAGCAGCCCCAGGGCGATCACCAGGCCGGTGGCCGACATCTGATGCAGGGGCACCTCCAGCACCCGCATCCAGCCGAACACCATCAGGGCCGACAGGGGCAGGGCCCCCCCCACCACCGGGGCGGCCCTGCCGCCGCTTGATCTGCTGGAGCGCGGCCTGCGGCTCGGGGAGATGGGGAACCGGCCGGTGCTGCTGCCGCCACGGGACGGTTCCCTGGCCCGGCGGGGGTTCGTGCGGGAGCGGGTGGAGGCCCTGCGGGCGGGCTGGCCCCTCGATCCCCCCGGCAGCGAAACCCTTCCCCTCGAGACCCTGCTCTCCCTGGCCGACGACCTGCCCGGCGCGGGCCTGCGCCTGATGAATCTCTCCACCGCGGAGGCGGTGGCCCGGCTGCGGCGTCAGGGCCGTCCGCCGCTGGCCTCGGTGGGCTGGTGGCACCTGGTCGCCGACAGCGGCGGCCTCGATCCCGCCGACGAGGGCTGGCTGGTGGAGCCGTCCCTGGGGGGGCCGGCCGACCGGCACGCCCTGATCGAGGCCCTGGCCGACGGGGTCATCACCGCCGTCGCGGTGCATCACATCGCCCTGGACGCGGAGGAGGAGCTGCTGCCCCTCGACCAGCGCCGACCCGGCGTGGCGGGTCACGGCCTGGTGCTGCCGCTGCTGTGGGAGGAACTGGTGGGCCGGCGGGGCTGGCGGCCGGAGCAGCTCTGGCAGGCGCTCTGCTGGGGCCCCGCCCGCTTCCTGGGCCTGCCGGAGCCGGCCCTGGCGGCGGGCACAGGGCAGTGGCTGCTGTTCGATCCCCGCCGCTCCTGGCGCTGGGAGGATGCCCCCAGCGGTTCCCTGGCGGCCAACCGGCCCTGCCGGGGGCGGACGCTGCAGGGACGGGTCCTTGCCAGCGGCCTCAGCGATCCGACGCGCTGGGCTCTGGCAGCGGGCCAGCCGAGCTGAACGGGAAGAAGCGCCAGAAGGCCCGGCCGATCAGTTCGCTCTCGGGCAGCAGCGGTCCGCCCGGCCAGAAGCGGCCATCCCAGCTGTTGGCCCGGTTGTCGCCCATCACCACCAGATGGCCGGGGGGCACCACCACATCAATGGTGCGGCAGGGGCCGACCCCCTGGCGATCGACCGGGCAGTAGTTCCTGACGTAAGGCTCGTCGAGGGGACGGCCGTTGATGCTGACCCGGCCGCGGGGGTCGGCCACCACCCGCTCGCCTGGCAGGCCGATCACACGCTTGATGTAGGCATCGCAGGCGGGCTGCTGGATCCCGGGCAGGGAACCGATCAGGGGAAGGTTGACAAGCAGGCAGCGCAGCGCGCCCGGCTTGGTCGGGCCGGTGAGGATCGGATCGAAGTGATAGGGGGAGCGGAACACCACCACCTCGCCGCGTTTCGGGGGGCGCTGGCGGAAGGACAGCTTCTCCACCAGCAGCCGATCCTGGAGCTGCAGCCCCGGCAGCATGGAGCCGGAGGGGATGTAGCGGGCCTCCAGCAGGAACTGGCGGATGCCCAGGGCCACCGCCAGGGTGATCAGGACGCTGCGCCAGAAGGCCCAGGGGCTCTCCTCCTGCTCCTCCTGGCGAGGCTGCGGCTCCGGGGGGGGCGTCGGCTCGTCGTGGGCGCCGTGGTCGGCCGGTGGATCCGAGGGGCTCAAGGGGTTCGTGCGGCAGGTTCCATGGTCGGGAGGCAGATTAGGCACGCACCCGCCCGCCGCGTCCCCGATGGCACGCCCACGCTGGCACCAGAGCCTGACCGCGCCATCGAGCCGGATGGGCCGGCGCTGGGATCGCTTCGTGGCGCTCTGGGCCGCCCTCAACCTGCTCTGGGTGGCCTTCGACATCAGCTACATCCCCCTGCGCACCTTCTGGCTGCAGCGCAACCTCTACCCGCTGCCGTCGGTGCCCCTGGCGGTGCCACTCACCTTCATCCCCGACATCACCCCCTGGGTGGATCCGATCAAGGGGATCGAGCCGCACCGGGAGACCCAGGCCTACCTGCGCCACTTCGACCGCCTGGACGCGGCCCTGGGCCAGGCCCCCCCGGGGGCGACCACGCCGATCCAGCGCCAGCTGCTGGCGGAGCAGGTGCGGCTCACCGTCGAGATGATCGATTCCAACCCGATGCTGGCCTCGGGCACCTCCGGCACCCTGGAGAAGATCAAGAACCGCCTGCGCCAGCGGGCCGATCGGGACTCGGCCAAGCAGGCGGCGGCGGTGCTGCTGAGCCCGGCCTGGATCGACGCCCATCGGTGGCCGCAGGAGCGGCTGTTCTGGCGCCAGCAGGTGCTGCCCCTGGTGGCCACCACCTACTGGCGCTCGATCGATGAAAACGGCCGCCCCACCGACCACTTCTGGCGCTACGACCTGCTCCTCTTCCAGAGCGTCTTCGCCCTCGACATCCTGCTGCGGGCCATCCGGCTGCGCCGCCGCCTGCCGGGCCTGAGCTGGGGCCGGGCCCTGCTGCGGCGCTGGATCGACCTGCCCCTGCTGCTGCCCTTCTGGCGCTGGCTGCGGGTGGTGCCGGTGCTGGAGCGCCTCCACACCAGCGGCCTGATCAGCATCGAACCGCTGCGGGCGGTGATCAGCCGGGCGGTGGTGGCCCTGCTGGCGGTGGAGCTGTTCGAGGTGCTGGCCCTGCAGCTGATCGACGGGCTGCAGCAGCTGATCCGTTCGCGTCGCTGGCCGATGCGGATCCGGGCGCTGCGCAGCCATCAGATGGTGGTCAGCAACGACGAGCGGGAGCTGGTGGAACTGGTGCGGATCTGGGGTCCCCTGCTGCTGGTGCGGGTGGCCCCCCGCCTGGCCCCGGAGCTCCAGGGGGTGCTTGGCCATGCCCTGCAGCAGAGCCTGCAGAACGCCATCGTGCCGCCGGGCCTGCGCCAGCTCCAGCCCCTGCTTCAGGTGGAGAAGGGCCTCAGCCGCCAGCTGGCCGGGGGGATGGTGGAGAGCCTGCTCGACCTCACCCGCACCACCGGGGAGCGCCTCAGCCGCCGCGACGACCAGCAGCTGGAGCTGCTGCAGCGCTGCATCGACCGCTTCTGGGAGGAGCTGGCCGAGGCCCTCGAAAGCGGCCCGGCCCTGGAGCGCTCCCAGCAGCTGCTGTGCACCTTCCTCGAGGAGTTCAAGGGCAACTACCTCAGCCAGATCAGCCGGGCTGGCATCGAGGGGCTGATTGAGGAGCTCGATCAGATCATGGTGAAGGGGGCCCAGGAGCGGAACGACCCCGCTAGCCCAGCAAGTCCTCCCACTCCTCGGGACGGAACCCGGTGAGGAAGCGCCCGGCCGGCGTCAGCAGGAAGGGACGCTTGATCAGACGCCCGTCGGCCGCCAGGGCGGCCAGCGCCGTGTCCCGGTCCATCGCCTTGACGGTGGCGGCCCCCAGGGCCCGGTAGCTCTGGCCGCTGGTGTTGAACAGCCGGCCGAAGCCGCCGAGCTGGTCGTGGGCCTCGGCCAGCTGGGCCGGGGACGGCGGGCGGGTGGTGATGTCGATGGCGTCGAAGGGAATCTGCCGTTCCCTCAGCCAGGCCAGCGCCTTGCGGCAGGTGCCGCAGCCGGCGTACTGATAAATGACGATCGCGGCCTGGTCGTCGGCCATGGTGGCTACTTGCGGCCCACCAGCGCCTTGAGGGCCCCGACCAGGCTGTTGGAGCCCTTGCCCACACCGGCGTCCGGTTTGGTGCGGATGGTCACGTCGCCGTTGACGGTGGTGCGGCAGCTGAGGCGGTAGCTCGCGGGCCGATCGGCCAGGTAGACCTCCTCCACGTCGCTGCGGGGGGAGAGGTTGCGGGCCCCCTCCACCACCTCGACGACACAGGTGCCGCACTGGCCCAGGCCACCGCAGTTGTTGAGGTTGTTGAGGCCCGTGTAGGGATTGACGCCGGCGTCGAGGGCCGCCTTGCGGAGATTGGCCCCTTCAATGCAACCAACCTGCTGGCCTTCCTTTTCGAAACGGATGGTGGGCACGGTCGATCGGGGGTGAGGGGCGCCGCCCAACTTAGGTCACACCACGTCCTTTCGATCCCGGTTTCGTTGCCTTGAGAAAGGATCGGGAGGCTCGGGAGGGGCTGCCTACGATGGTGGGGTTGCCCGCAGACCTTGCTCTCCTCCGACCCCTCCCCGGCCCGGCAAGGCACCTACGACCTGGTGGTGCAGCAGCTGATCCCCGGCTACGCCAGCCTCGCCCGCCTCTCGGTGGCGCTGCTCTCCTCCTCCCCCCTGGCCTCCCACCAGGACGCCGCCGTGCTGGTGGCGGGATGCGGCACGGGGGCTGAGCTGCTGGAGGCCGACGCCCAGCGGCCGGACTGGCAGCTCACGGCCATCGATCCCTCGGCGGAGATGCTGGCGGTGGCTCGGCAGCGACTGCAGAACCGGGGCCGGATCGAGTGGCACCACGCCACGGTGGAGCAGCTGGGGGCCGAGGCCCGCTTCGATGGTGCCCTGTCGGTGCTGGTGCTTCAGTCCCTGCCCGACGACGGCACCAAGCTGGCCTTCCTCTCCGCCCTGGCCCGCAGCCTTCGGCCCCAGGGGCAGCTGGTGCTGGTCGACCTGATGCGTCCGGAGCGCTCCCCCCTCTCGGCCCAGGTGGCCGAGGCCTGGCGCTGCTTCCAGCGGGCCAGCGGGGTGGATGGCGAGGCGGTTGACCTGACCGCCCAGATCCAGGGATTCCATCCCATCGGCATCGCCCGGCTCACGGCCCTGGCGGAGGCCGCCGGCCTCAGCGATCCGGCGCCGTTCTTCCAGGCCCTGGACTTCCAGGGCTTTCTGCTACAGCGACGGGCCTGAAGCGAGGCTCCCCCGATTGCTGCTGATCGGGAAGCAGCGGGCGATCCATGATCACACCGGCCAAGGGCACCAGCAGGGTCAGCAGGCCCAGCAAAACGCCGCCCAGCGCACCGATGGGCTGGTCGAAGAAGAGGGCTGCCGAATCCTCGAGGCCGGTCCCGGGGCTTCTGCCGCCGCGGGTGGGGCCTCCGGAGGTGGAGGGACGGGGAAGGGGCGTTCGGGGGCCCGGACTGTCCGGATCTCCGCTGGATTCAGCTTCGCCGGCGTCGAGCATGGGGCCCAGGCCGACGGCGATGGATCCCGGCATGGCGGTGCTCGGGGAGCTGAGGGAGGCGGTGGCGCCGCTATGGCAACCGGAACGGGACTGGGGACGGACGGGTCGGACGTGATCCATGCGTTCGTGCAGCGGAGAGGTCCGGTGCACTGGACGGAGAACAAAGGATGGGTGGAATGATTGTGCCACCGATTGGCCCGATCGGCCTGCGTCGGCGGCGGAACGACCGCGACTCAGGCGGCCGGCCGTGACTGGGAGTGCCTGTGCAGGTGCAGGTCGGCGGGGGGAACCTCGGCCCCGTCGAGGCGGGCACGGATCGCCCGGAGCTCCTCCAGGATCGACGCCAGCAGCTGCTGGGTGGCGGTGGAGGGCGAGTTGAGCACCTCGACGGTCACCTCCTTGATGCGCAGCACGTCGCGGGCGAAGCGGGCCACTTCGTGGGGATGGAAGACCAGGGGCTCCTTCTGGTCGCTGCGGTATTCGGGATTCAGCTTGCGGGGGTTGAAGGGGGGGTTGAGATTGCGGGGATCGGTGTTGGTGTAGCGGTACACCGAGGCGCGGGAGCGGTTCAGGGAGCGCTGAACCTCATCGATGCCGATCAGGGTTTCGGTGTCGGTGCGGGAATCCCCCTGCAGGGCCAGCGGCGCGGCCGGCGAAGCGGTGGAACCGCCCGCGGGAGAGCCGACCTGTGCAGGGTGAGCAAGCATGAGACTGGCGTTGGACGCACTGGACTAACGGCAGACCTTAGCAGAGTTTTTCGTCGCTCGCCCGCCGCCGCCAGGGGCAGGGTCGTTGCGGCGACTTGCTCCCGACGGCCGGCCCTGAGCGCGCCGGGCCGGCGGTGATAGCGTCCAGCGCCGAACAGGACTTTCTCCATGCGCGTCTCCCGCCTGATGCTGGTGACGCTTCGCGACGACCCGGCCGAAGCCGAGATCACCTCCCACAAGCTGCTGCTCCGTGCCGGCTACATGCGCCGCCTGGCGCCCGGGATCTTCGCCTACCTGCCCCTGCTCTGGCGGGTGCTCCAGAAGATCTCCGCCATCGTCCGCCAGGAGATGGCGGCTGTGGACGCCCTCGAAACCCTGCTGCCCCAGCTGCAGCCCGCCGATCTCTGGCGCCGCAGCGGCCGCTGGGACGGCTACACCGCCGGGGAGGGGATCATGTTCCACCTGGTTGATCGCCAGGAGCGCTCCCTCGGCCTCGGTCCCACCCATGAGGAGGTGGTCACCGAGCTGGCGGCCGACCTGCTGCGCTCCTACCGCCAGCTGCCGGTCTGCCTCTACCAGATCCAGACCAAGTTCCGCGATGAGATCCGCCCCCGCTTCGGCCTGATGCGGGGGCGGGAATTCATCATGAAGGACGCCTATTCCTTCCATGCCGACGAGGCCTGTCTGCGGCGCTCCTACGCCGCCATGGACGGGGCCTACCGGCGCATCTTCGAGCGCTGCGGCCTGCGGGCAGTGGCGGTTGAGGCCGACAGCGGCGCCATCGGCGGTTCCGCCAGCCAGGAGTTCATGGTCACCGCCGAGGCCGGCGAAGACCTGATCCTGACCAGTCCCGACGGCCGCTACGCCGCCAACCAGGAGCGGGCGGTCTCCCTGCCGGCGCCCGCCGTTCCCCTGCCGGCCGGCCCCTGCCGGACCCTGGCCACCCCGGACCAGACGAGCATCGAGGACCTCTGCACGGCCCATGGCTTCGATCCCACCCAGACGGTGAAGGTGCTGCTGCTCCTTGCCCGCTTCGCCGCGGCGCCCCCCCGCGGGGTGCTGGTGTGCCTGCGGGGCGACCAGCAGCTCAACGACGTCAAGCTGGCCAACGCGGTGACGGCCCGCTGCCCGGATGCCGGCGCCCTCCTGGAGATCGTGCCACTGCTGACCGATCACCTTGACACCGATGCAGCCGCCGTGCCCTTCGGCTTCCTGGGCCCCCACCTGGGCGATCCGCCCCTGCGCCAGGCAGATCGCCACGCGGCGGCCGCCCCCCTGCTGCGCCTGGCCGACCCCTCCGCCGCCGAGCTGGAGGCCTTCGTCTGCGGCGCCAACCGCGTCGACGAGCACCTGGTGGGGGCCCGCTGGGGCGAGCTCTGCCCGCTCCCCGAGGTGGTGGATCTGCGCGCGGCCCAGCCGGGCGAGCGCTGCCGGCACGACCCCTCCCAGCGGCTGGAGGCGGCCCGGGGCATCGAGGTCGGCCATATCTTCCAGCTGGGCCGCAAGTATTCCGAGGCCCTGGAGGCCCGCTTCACCAACGAGTCCGGCGAGGACGAAGCCCTGTGGATGGGCTGCTACGGCATCGGCGTCTCGCGCCTGGCCCAGGCCGCCGTGGAGCAGAACCACGATGCCGACGGCATCCGCTGGCCCGTGGCGATCGCCCCCTACACGGTGATCATCGTCATCGCCAGCAGCCAGGATCCGGTTCAGGTGGCCCTGGCCGAGGAGCTCTACGGCCGCCTGCTCGCGGCCGGGATCGATGCTCTGTTGGACGATCGGCCCGAGCGGGCCGGTGTGAAGTTCAAGGACGCCGATCTGATCGGCATCCCCTGGCGGCTGGTGGTGGGCCGGGGCGCCGGGGAGCGGTCGGTGGAACTGGTGGACCGCAGCGGTGGCACCGGCAAGCGGGACCTGTCGGCGGACGCCGCCCTTGAGCAGCTCATGGAGCAGGTCGGGCTCCAGGGTGCATCCCCGTAGGATTTCGCCAGACGCCGTTCCTCCCTTGGTCGCCTTCCTGCGCCGCAGCCTGCTCCGTCCCCTTCTGGCCCTCGGCCTGTGTCTCTGCCTCGGACTGAGCGGCTGCAGCCAGGCCCCCGGTGGCCTCAGCGGCAACTACGTCGATGACACCGTCAGCGTGGCCCAGACCCTGCTGACCACCATCGCCCTGCCCCAGGACGATCCCGCCCGCCAGGAGGCGGAGGTGCAGGCCCGCCAGCTGATCAACGGCTACACCGCCCTCTACCGCCCACGCCAGGACATCCACGGCCTGGCCTCCTTCACCACCATGCAGACCGCGGTCAACGCGCTGGCGGCCCACTACGCCGGGTACGCCAACCGCCCCCTGCCCGATCCCCTGCGCAGCCGCCTGGAGAAGGAGCTCAAGAAAGCTGAAGCGTCGGCGGTGCGCGGCGCCTGATTCTTTGACGGAGGGGGCCTCGATCTGAGAAGCTCTCCCCTTGTGCTTAGAAGCGGCTCCGGGCCGCTGTTTCCTTGGCCAATGTTGTCGTCATCGGTGCGCAATGGGGTGACGAAGGGAAAGGCAAGATCACCGATCTGCTGAGTCGCTCCGCCGATGTCGTGGTCCGCTATCAGGGCGGGGTCAACGCCGGGCACACCATCGTCGTCGAGGACCGGGTCCTCAAGCTGCACCTGATCCCCTCCGGGATCCTCTACCCGGACACCATGTGCCTGATCGGGTCGGGCACGGTGGTGGATCCCAAGGTCATGCTGGGCGAGATCGACACCCTGCTGGAGCTGGAGATCGATGTCTCCGGGCTGAAGCTGGCCTCCACGGCCCACGTGACGATGCCCTACCACCGCCTGCTCGACCTGGCGATGGAGCAGCGCCGCGGCGACCGCCGCATCGGCACCACCGGCCGGGGCATCGGGCCCACCTACGCCGACAAGTCCGAGCGCAACGGCATCCGGGTCATCGACCTGCTCGATGCCGACTGCCTGCGCGACCGCCTGCTGGGGCCCCTGGCCGAGAAGAACGACCTGCTCGAGAAGGTCTACGGGATCCCCGCCCTGGATCCGGAGGCGGTGATCGCGGAGTACGCCGCCTACGGCCGCCGCCTGGCCCCCCACGTGGTGGACTGCACCCGCACCATCCACGAGGCGGCAAGGGCCCGCAAGAACATTCTCTTCGAGGGCGCCCAGGGCACCCTGCTCGACCTCGACCACGGCACCTACCCCTACGTCACCTCCTCCAATCCGGTGTCCGGCGGGGCCTGCATCGGCGCCGGCGTCGGCCCCACCCTGATCGACCGGGTGATCGGTGTGGCCAAGGCCTACACCACCCGGGTGGGCGAAGGCCCCTTCCCCACCGAGCTGGAGGGCAGCCTCAACGACCACCTCTGCGACCGCGGCGGCGAGTTCGGCACCACCACCGGCCGGCGGCGCCGCTGTGGGTGGTTCGATGGGGTGATCGGCCGCTATGCGGTCCAGGTGAACGGCCTCGACTGCCTGGCGATCACCAAGCTCGATGTGCTCGATGAGCTGGACGAGATCCAGGTCTGCGTGGCCTACGAGCTCGACGGCCGCCGCATCGACTACTTCCCCAGCAGCTCCGACGAATTCGCCCGCTGCCGGCCCGTCTTCCGCAGCCTGCCCGGCTGGCAGTGCTCCACCGCCGACTGCCGCAGCCTGGAGGATCTGCCCCCCACCGCCATGGCCTACCTGCGCTTCCTGGCGGAGCTGATGGAGGTGCCGATCGCCATCGTCTCCCTCGGCGCCCAGCGCGACCAGACGATCGTCGTCGAGGATCCGATCCACGGTCCCAAGCGGGCCCTGCTCAGCGTCTGAGCCGGGGTCCCCCCGTCCCTCGCCTCAGTCCCTCGCCGGCCTCTCCCGGCCCACTCCCCACCCCCCTCCCCGATCCCCTTGACCAGCACCGCCAAGCGCTTCGACGTGGTCGGCATCGGCAATGCCATCGTCGACGTCCTCGTCCAGGCCGACGACGCCTTCCTTGAGGCCCACGGCCTCACCAAGGGCACCATGGCCCTGGTGGATGAGGCACAGGCCGAGCGGCTCTACGCCAGCGTCGGCGCCGGCCTGGAGACCTCCGGCGGCTCGGCGGCCAACACCCTGGCGGGCATCGCCCAGCTGGGCGGCCGGGCGGGCTTCATCGGCCGGGTCCGGGATGACCAGCTCGGGGCGATCTTCGCCCACGACATCCGGGCTGTGGGGGCCAGCTTCGAGACCCCCCCGGCCGCCAGCGGACCCTCCACCGCCCGCTGCCTGATCCTGGTCACCCCCGATGCCCAGCGCACCATGTGCACCTACCTGGGGGCCTCGGTGGGACTGGATCCCGCCGACCTCGACCTGGAGTTGGTGCGCCAGGCCAAGGTGCTGTACCTGGAGGGCTACCTCTGGGACAGCGAGGAGGCCAAGCGCGCCTTCATCGCCGCCGCCGAGGTGATGCGTGCCAGCGGTGGCGAGGTGGCCCTCTCCCTCTCCGATGCCTTCTGCGTCGAGCGTCACCGGGACAGTTTCCTGGAGCTGGTCGACGGCCATGTCGATGTGCTGTTCGCCAACGAGATGGAGATCACCGCCCTGTACGGCACCGACAGCTTCGAGGCGGCGGCCGACCAGGTCCGCGGCCGCTGCAAGGTGGCGGCCCTCACCCGCAGCGAGCGGGGCTCCCTGCTGCTCAGCGGCGAGACGACCCTGGCGATCGAGCCCTTCCGTCTCGGTCCGCTGGTGGACACCACCGGCGCCGGCGATCTCTATGCCGCCGGCTTCCTCTACGGCCACACCCGCGGCGAGAGCCTGGAGCGCTGCGGACGGCTCGGGTCCCTCTGTGCCGGCCAGGTGGTCACCCAGCTGGGTCCCCGTCCCCAGGCGTCCCTGCCGGAGCTGGTGGCCCGCCACCTGGGCTGAGCGGCAGCTGCTCCAGCAGCCAGCGGCCGTAGGCGCCCTCGCTGGCGGCCGTCCAGTGGATCCATTCGGGGGTGTCGTAGCTGTGCAGCTCCGTCAGGGCCTGGTGCAGCGTCTCCAGATGGGCGGGGGTCGTCTTGAGCAGCAGCTGCACCTCCTCGCTCCGCTCCAGCCGGCCCTGCCAGCGGTAGAGCGACAGCACCGGTTGCAGGCTGACGCAGGCCACCAGGCCCCGCTCCAGCAGCTCCCGGGCCAGAGCCTCGGCCCGCTCCCGGTCGGCTTCGGTGGTGAGCACCAGGCTGAGGGATGGGGGCGCGGGCATGGGCGGGGCGATGGCGGGCGCAGGGTCTGACTTCAGCCGTCCTGTGCACTTTTGTCCAGCCGCGCCAGCAGCGCCTCCATCGGCAGGGCCTCCACCAGGCCGGGCTCCGCAGGCCGCTCCAGGAGCAGCAGGCGCAGACCCAGGTCGGCGCAGATCCGGTGCCAGCGCTCTTCGTTGGCGCCCCCGGAGCGACGGCAGAGCACGGTGTCGATCTGCCACTGGCGGCAGAGGGCGCGCTCGATGCGGCCGTCACCGCCGGGCCGCAGGGGGGCCAGCCGCTGCGGCGGC
>NZ_JAYGHZ010000029.1:0-12405 GCF_034931285.1 Synechococcus sp. BA-120 BA3 | reverse complement strand
CCCCCTCGAGGGCCTGGCTGGTCTGGCCGTGCAGCACCCGCAGGGTGTCGGGGCCGTCGAGCCGCAGCAGGCCCACCGGCCGCGACCAGCGGCTCGCCTCCGGTGGCGTCCAGCGCCAGGGATCGGCCGCAGCCGGCATCGGGTCGGGGGAGAGGGCCATGGCGGAGCGGGTCGCGGGGTTCAGCCTGTCGCGGGTTCAGCCTGCCGTGGGATCAGCCTGCCGCGCCGTCCAGCCCGGCGGCCGTGGCGGCGACCTCCTCGAGCAGGAACAGGCTGCGCAGGTCGAGGCCCGCTTCCTCCATCGCCTCGGCCCCGCCTTCCTGGCGATCGACGATCGCCACCACCCGCTCCACGGCGTAGCCCGCCTCCTGCAGTTGGGCCACGGCCTTGAGGGCCGAGCCGCCGGTGGTGACCACGTCCTCGAGGACCGTGATCCGGCTCCCGGCCGGTGGCAGGGGGCCTTCGAGCCAGGCGCCGGTGCCATGGCCCTTGGCTTCCTTTCGCACGATCAGCGCATCGAGGTCGCGGCCGGCCAGGGCGGCCTGCAGGGCCACGGCGCTCACCAGGGGATCCGCCCCGAGGGTGAGCCCCGCCACCGCGGCGGCTTCGCCCTCCACCAACTCCAGCATCAGGCGGCCCAGCAGGGCCAGGCCGGTGCCGCTCAGGCTCACCGGCTTGCAGTTGACGTAGTGCGGGCTGCGGCGGCCCGAGGCCAGGGTGAAGTCACCCAGCCGGTAGGCCCGCTCCGCCAGCAGGGCGAGCAGGGCGGAACGCTGTTGGCTGGGGCTGGAGGGCAGGGTGACCATCGACGGGGGGCGGCGTTGGGGGGGCGGCGTTGAGGGAGCGGCGGCGCAGAGGGGGCCGATGCGGAAGGCCATGGATGGGCGAGAGCGTCAGAGGTCGCTAACGTGCGCTCATATCGCCCCGGAGCTGGGCCCGCAGACCCCATGACAGCACCGATCCTGGCAGTGCCTGCCCCCCCCGCTGCGAGTCTCACCGCGGGCCTCACCCTGGGCCTCACCGCCCTGCTCCCCTTTGCCGTCCTGGCCCCCGCCCTCGCCGGGCCGGTCCTCTGCACCACCACCCTCGAAGCCCCCATCCCCGGCTCGGCCGGCACGGGGCCGGTGGAGGTCACCCGTTGCGGTGTGACGCGCTCCGCCCCCGAGCTGATGGAGCAGCGCTTCTACAGCTTCTCGGCACCCTTCGCCCAGGGCGTCAACCTGCTGCACCAGATCACCGACCCCCTCGGTCTCTCGATCCCCGGCCGCGATGGCGGCAGGATCGTCGCCTTCGGCTTCCCCGACCAGAACATCATCTGGGACGGCACCGCCATCGAGAACACCGCGTCGGTGATGCTGACGGATCAGAGCGGTCTGATGCCCCAGCGCACCGCCGACATCACCAACGGCTTCAGCACCAGCCTCGGGGCGGGGGCCGCCACCCCCACCTACGTCCGGCCGCCGGCCGGCACCACCTGGACCCCGCCGATCCGGGGCCTCTGGTGACGCCTCCACCCAGGCGGTGGCTCGTCCCCCGGGGGTCTAGCAATCTGGTGAATGCAGCGAACTCATAATTCGCCTTAGGCGAGTTCGATCCTCGCGACCCCCATCCCCTCCGCCCCGTCGTGAACTGCAGGACGTTTTATCTTTCCGGCGGTCGAGGCTCCAGGGCCATCTTTTGACTCTGACCATAAGCTCATGGCCCTGACTAGGGCTGACAGAATGATGTCCACCAACTTGTAGTCAGGGTGGTCATTCCGTATCGATTCTTCAATCTTGAAGTGTATTGATCGGACCCCTCGGAACGGCGGGTAACGATCAGTGTCAGTGCCTTCGGCGCACGTATCCCCCCTCTCTCTCCGCTTGAGGCTATTTCTCATGAGTCCATCCGGTGCGAGTGACATGTCAACGGTTCTCGTGTACGAAGATATTGTTACTGTGCCCTATTCAAATTTGCATAGCGATGGGAACCGAGGGCATGTCGGCGGTCCTGTCTGGCCGGACTGGGACGACATCTCCCTCGCCCGGCACTTCTGGGGCGCCGAGGCGATCGACGAACGGCCTGCCCCGCAGGTGCCTGAAGTGGTGCTGGAGGGTGGCAACTTCTTCTGGGCCGGGCCGATCCAGGACCATTTCGGTCACCAGGTTGTCGAGTTTTCTATGCGTATCCCCTTAGCGCTCCTGCAGAACCCGAATGCGACGCTGGTGTTCTCAGCCTGCCTTGGCAGCCGAAACTTCGAACTGGCGACGACGCCGCCCTTGTTTCGCGCGATTCTTGACTGGTTCGGCGTGCCGCCAGAACGGGTCCTGATCGTCGACCGACCCACCCTTTTCCGCCGGCTCCACGTGGCGCCCCAGGGTGAGCGCCTGCTGCGTCCCGACGCATCAGCGCCCGCTGACCTGGTCGCATCCGCCCCTGGCGCCGCCCACCTCAAGGCGCTGACCGATCACGCCCGTCGCCAGCTTGGGACGCCGGCACGCAAGGGGATCGTGTTTGTCTCGCGTTCAGGTGTCCGAACCTCCATTGCAGGAGAATCGGACCTTGACATTCTGTTTGAGCTGGCCGGCGCTCGGGTCTTCCGTCCTGAGCAGGTTCCGTTGGCGGAGCAGCTCGCCACCTATGCCTCGGCCGCGACTTTGGTCTTCGTCGACGGCTCCGCAGCCCACGGTCTGCAGCTGATGGGCAGGAACATCGGCAAGGTGATCCTGATACGCCGCCGCGCCGGCAACTCTTTCGGCAGCAATTTCATCCCCCCTCGTGCCGAAGACTTCGCCTCGTTGGATGCGGTGCGCGGCGAAATCACCGGGGTCTGCAGCAGCATCCCTCGCCTGCCGGTCACACTGGCACTGGGGTTGATGGATATCGACCGATTGCTGGAGGAGCTGGCCGCCGAGGGGGCGGACCTGCGCCCCTACCTCGACCGCCGCCGATTCCTTGAAGCCGAGGCGCGTGATCTACGGCGCTGGTTTGCGACCTCCGGGCTGCATATGCGCAACCTCGACCGTCGCTCCAATCTCGCGGTGGCGCAGTCACTTGTGCTGTATCGCCCGGCCGGCTGGGCCAGCCTGCTGGGGCGCATCGCCTACGGCGGCGCCGCCCGACAACTGCGACGCCGATGGAGTTCCCGTCGTTGATCACGGCGAGAGCTGTAAACTGCCTCAGGCTTGACCGACTTCGGCGGACAGGGTCGGCGGTTGCTCAGCCTGAGGCGGAACGACTTGCCGGGCGGCACCATACATCCGCGTCCCTTTGTTGGGCGCGATCCTCGCGACCCCCATCCCCCTCACTCCCCCCACATCCGCAGCAGGTTGGTGTAGCTGCGGGTGAGCAGATCGAAGATCTCGTCCTTGCCCTGCGTCTGGAAGAGGGCACGGCGGGCGGTGTCGAGCTCGAACAGGAGTTCGCGTCGGTCGCTGCGGCGGACGCGGCTCTGGATCCAGCCCAGGGCCACCAGCCGCTCGCCCCGGGTCACGGGCTCCACCCGATGCAGCAGGGAGCTCGGATACACCAGGGCATGGCCGGCCGGCAGCCGCAGGGCGCTCTCGCCCCCCGGATCCTCCAGCACCAGCGCCCCGCCGTCGTACTGCTCGGGTTCGCTTAGGAACAGGGTGAACGAGAGGTCGGAGCGGCCGCCGGCCATGAAGGCATTGTCGACGTGGCGGCCATAGCCCTCGCCGACGCCGCAGCGGCTGAAGCGCAGGCTGTGCAGCCGCACCGGCAGGGCCGCCGCCTGCAGCAGCGGATGCTGGAGCAGGTGGTCGCTTAGGGCGGAGGCGAGGGTCTGGTGCAGGGAGGATCCCGGGTCCAGCTGGCGGTTGCGTTTCACGTCCCGGGCGTGCCACCCGGCCGTTTCGGCCCCGTCCCTCCAGGGGGCGTCCTCCGCCAGCAGGGCCTGCCGCAGCTCGCCGACCTGGCCGCTGCTCAGCAGAGGTTCAAGACGGAATTGCATCGTCCGGCTCTCCGCTGCCCCAGAATTCTCACCCCATCCATCACGGTGCAGGCCATGGCCCGATCGAGCATCGCCCTGTTCCTCGTCACCACCGGACTGCTCACGGCCACCATGGGCTGCGCCCAAGGCCCCGCATCGAAGGACCAGGAGGGCGGCGAGAACGGCGTCAGCGCCCCCGCCCCGGAGCGGCCGGCCCCCGGGCAACCGGAGGGGGCCGAGAGGGACGGCGATGGGGACGCTGGCGAGGGAGGAGAGGGGGGCGAGGGCGGCGAAAGCTGAGCCTGGCGGCGGGGCCTAACCTTCAGCCACGACACCCCACCGATGCGTTTCCTGGTCCTGGCGATCCTGTTGGCCCTGCTGGCCTTCTTCGCTGCCGGGGAGCTTGCGCTGATCCGTCTTCGGCCCAGCCGCGTCCAGCAGCTCGAGGAGGCGGAGGAGCCCGGCGCCCGTTCCGTGGCCCGGCTCCAGCACCGCCTGCGCAGCGTCCTGGTGGCCACCCAGCTGGGCCTGGTGCTGGCGCTGCTGGCCATGGGCTGGCTGGCCCGGGGGCTGGCGGAGCAGGTGGCCGGCTGGATGGGCTCGGGCGAGCAGGCCTGGATCGATGCCGGGGTCTTCCTGGTGCTGGCCCTGCTGGCCACCCTCCTGGGCGGTCTGGTGCCCAAGGCCTGGGTGCTGCACCGTCCCGAAGGCTCGGCCCTGCGGCTGGCGCCCCTGCTGGAGTCGCTCACCCGCACCCTGGCACCGTTGCTGCTGCTGATCGAGCGCTTCAGTGGCGGTCTGCTGCGGCTGCTGGGGCTGCCCCGCAACTGGGATGAACTGGTGCCGGTGCTCTCAGCCGGAGAGCTGGAGACGCTGATCGAGAGCGGCAGTGTCACCGGCCTGATGCCCGACGAGCGCAGCATCCTCGAAGGGGTCTTCTCCCTGCGGGACACCCTGGTGCGGGAGGTGATGATGCCGCGCTCCGGCATGGTCACCTTGCCGCTGGATGTCACCTTCGCCCAGATGATGGAGGCGGTCCATGCCAGCCAGCACGCGCGCTTCCCCGTGATCGGCAGCTCCCTCGACGACGTGCGCGGCATGCTCGACCTGCGGCGGCTGGCCGAGCCGATCGCCCGGGGCCTCCTCCACCCCGACACGGCCCTGGCCCCCTGGATCCTGCCGGTGGCCCAGGTGCAGGAAAGCGCTTCCCTGGCGGATCTGCTGCCGCTGATCCGCAGCGGCCAGCCCCTGCTGGTGGTGGTGGACGAGCACGGCGGCACCGAAGGGCTGGTCACCGTGGCCGACCTCACCGGCGAGATCGTCGGCGAGGACGAGAACCCCCTGGAGACGGCCCAGGACCTGCTGCCCCTGGTCGACGGCACCTGGTCGGCGGCCGGGGATCTGGAGATCGTCGAGCTCAACCGCCAGCTGGGCCTGCAGCTGCCGGAAGCGGACGGCCACCACACCCTGGCCGGCTTCGTGCTGGAGCGGCTGCAGCACATCCCCTCCCCTGGGGAAGGGCTGCGCTGGCAGGGCGTCCGCTTCGACGTGCTCACCATGGATGGCCCCCGCATCGAGCGGGTTCAGATCACCCTCGCCAGCACGGACGGAACCTGATCATCGATAATGCGCCCACCTGCTCCGCCCCTGCCATGAACCCAGTGCGCGTGGGTGTCATCGGCATCGGCAACATGGGCTGGCACCACGCCCGGGTGCTGAGCCTGCTGCGCGATGCCGAGCTGGTGGGAGTCGCCGACCCCGATGAGGCCCGCGGCCGGCTGGCGGTGGAACAGTTCGACTGCCGCTGGTTCCCCGCCTACGAGGAGCTGCTCGCCGAGGTGGAGGCCGTCTGCATCGCCGTGCCCACCCTGCTGCACCACCGGGTCGGCATGGCCTGTCTGCAGGCGGGGGTGCACGTGCTGATCGAGAAGCCGATCGCGGCCACCCAGGAGGAGGCCGCCGACCTGATCGGCGCGGCCGAGGTGGCGGGACGCCTGCTGCAGGTGGGCCACATCGAGCGGTTCAACCCCGCCTTCCGGGAGCTGCTGCGGGTGGTGGCCAACGAGGAGGTGGTGGTGCTCGAGGCCCGGCGCCACAGCCCCAACGCCGACCGGGCCAATGACGTCTCGGTGGTGCTGGATCTGATGATCCACGACATCGATCTGGTGCTCGAACTGGCCGCCTCCCCGGTGGTGCGGCTCGCGGCGGCCGGCGGCCGCAGCTCCGATGGCCCGATCGACTACGTCAACGCCACCCTTGGCTTCGCCAATGGCGTGGTGGCCAGCCTCACGGCCAGCAAGATGGCCCACCGCAAGATCCGCAGCCTCAGTGCCCACTGCCGCAGCAGCCTGATGGAGACGGATTTTCTCAACCGCAATCTGCGTATCCACCGGCGCTCCCATGAATCGGTCAGCGCCGACCACGGCGAGCTGCTCTACCGCAATGACGGCTTCATCGAAGAGGTGAGCACCACCTCGATCGAGCCCCTCTACGCCGAACTCGAGCACTTCCTCCAGTGCGTGCGCGGCCGGGAGACTCCGGCCGTGGATGGCCTGCAGGCCTCCCGGGCCCTCCAGCTGGCCGACCTGATCGAGCAGTGCGTCGAGCAGCCCAACCTGTGCATGGCCCTGGAGGCCCCCATCTAGACACCCGCCGCCGGGATCATCGCGGCAGGGGCCGCGTCCCGGTCGGCCAGCTCCTGCAGGGCCAGCAGCTGCCAGCGGCGGCAGTCGGCGGGGGAGGAGCGGTAGAAGAGATCCCAGGCCTCCGCTTTGTGGGGGCCGTAGGCGTCGCTGGGCACCTCGGGATGGCGCTGCTGCCAGCCCACCCGCACGGCGTGGCCGATCACCACATCCAGGGCCAGATCGTCGTCGAACTGGACCTGGGGGTTGGCGGCCACGAAGGCCATCAGGGTGAGCAGGGTCTCGATGCAGAGCCGGCGGTACTCCGGGGCTTCGATCTTGCTGAGCAGGTGCTCCACCAGGATCGCGAAGTTCTTCTCCCCCGGCGTCTTCTCACGCAGCAGGGGGGCGCTCTCCAGCCGGTTGCGCCGCTCCAGCTTGTCGCCGATCACCAGGCCCCGGCAGTGGTGCAGCAGGTCCCAGATGCCCGGGTAGAACTCCTTCGGTACCCGCTGCAGGGCCCCGAGCCGCATGCGGTGCTGCAGCCAGCTGCCGTCCTTGGGCAGTTCCGCCAGAGGGTCGGGCACCTCCCAGCGCACCCTCCCGCGCAGGTGCAGCTGCTCCTTGCGCTGCAGGGAGGCCCGGGCGTGCTCCACGTCGGCCAGCACGGCCTGCAGCCGGCGGCGGATGGCATGGGGCGGCAGGGCGCAGAGGGCCTCGAAGGCCTCGCTGGGGCTGAGGTTGGCCTCCGCCGCCAGCTCGCCGGTGAGCAGCAGCAGGAACTGCCCCAGCTGCAGGGTGAGGCTGCCGCTGAGCAGATCCACGTCGGAGCGGGCCAGGGCGTCGATGGCCAGCAGGAGCTCCTGCTGCAGCATCCATTCGCGGCCGTCCTCGCCGCTGAAACGGCGCACCATCGCCGCGATCGCCAGGCTGCCCTCCGGGTGGCTGAGGAGCGAATCGTGGGTGTAGTTGCGGCCCACCACCACCTGCTTCTGGCGCAGCAGCAGGTCGGTGAGGGCATCCTCCAGCTGGGGGTGCACCAGACCCATGGCGCCGGCGGCGCGGCGCACCACGCTCCAGTCGGCGTCGGCCAGGCCGCGGCGGTAGACCTCCTCCAGCAGCACCATCAGCCGCACCCCCGGGCCGCTGCGGGGTCCCTGCAGGCGGGCATTGGGGCCGAGCCGGCGGCTCAGCAGCTCCAGCACCTCGGCCTGTTCCTCCAGGGAGCGGCTGGCCCAGAGCCTGTCCACCAGATGGGCCAGCGGCACGTCCTCCAGCTCCTGCTCCTGGCGGGCGGTGAGCGGCTGGTGGCTGGAGCTGGGCGGCAGCAGGGTGTGGCCGTCCGGCACCAGGTCGCAGGCCGCCAGCGACTGGGGCGGCAGGTCGACCAGGCTGGCCAGCGGCACCAGCTCCTCCAGCGACACCAGCCGCACCGGCACCGCGCCCAGCTGGCCCTGCTGCAGATCGCGGCCCAGGTTCAGGAAGGCGTCGGGGTCGCGGCGGAAGGGGCCGGCGGCCACCGGCACGGGCAGCAGCGGGGCGCCGGAGCCCCGCCAGTGGCGCTGCAGCACCCGCACCTCGGTGGCCACCGTGTCCACCAGGACCTGGGCATCGTCGGCCAGGTAGAAGGTGTCCTCCTCCAGCACCGCCGGCAGGAAGCCGATCAGTTCGCCGTCATGGCGGTAGAGCCGGGCGGTGGCCTGGGTCTCCATGCGCACCGGCGGATGGCCCGAGAGCCCCAGGCGGCCGTTGGCGCCCACCGTCGCCAGGCGCCGGGCCAGCTCGCGGGAACTGGCCACCCGCAGGGGGGACGCCCCGTCCGATGGTCGCCGCACCGGCAGGCCGGCCTCCTCCAGGGCGGTGGCGATGGTGTCGTCGGCCGGAGCCAGGGCCACCAGCACCTCCTCGGCTCCCGGCGGGCTGGGGTGGCGGCGCCCGCTGGGATCGAGATCCTCGGCCGTGATCAGGCCGTGCAGCAGCAGATCTGATAGCCAGGTGAGGCTCTGGGTCCAGAGCAGGGGGACGTTCTCATTGGGGACGCGGATCTGGCTGCCCGGCTGGCGCTGCTCGGCCTCGATCAGCCGCTCCGGCACCAGGTACAGCTCCGGCAGCAAAGCCTCCCCATCGACCGACACGCTCAGTTCCTCCAGCTGCTGCCGCCAGAGGCGGGCTTCCTGCCAGCGGCCCTCACAGCAGGCGGTGATCAGCTCGTAGGCCAGGAACAGGGGCCATTCGCATTCGATGTGCTCAAACTGGGCCAGCTCCTCCCGTTCGTAGTGGAGCCGGGTCACGTCCTCGATCACGGTCTGGTGGCCGTCGCGCCGGAAGCGCTTGTAGCCGTACGACCCCGCCAGTTCGCTGCGTATCTTCTCGCGGGTGCGCGCCACCAGCGCCGGATCCTCCACGGCCCAGGCGGGGTAGCCGATCACCGAGAGGCAGGCGCTGTCGGCCTCCTTGCTGGCCGACTCCCTAGGCAGCAGCCCGCGCAGGGCCCGCCTGAGCCGCACGATGGCGTCATGGGGGATGGTCAGGCAGCTGCTGCCGGCGCCATGGGGGCCGAAGAGGTCCAGACCCACCAGGGTCTCGAGGGCGGCCTTCACCATGCCGATCGAGCTGGCGTTGCGCTCCGGCTGGCCGTGGTTGCCCTTGTCGCCCCGCTCCCAGATGCCGTAGTCGGCCACCCGGTAGGCCCGTGCCACGTAATAGACGAGGTTCTGGAGGAAGTCGCGCTCGTGGCTGGTCTGCACGATCACCAGGCCCGAGCGGGTGAGCTGGGCGAGCTGCAGCAGGAACAGGGCCGTGGCGTCGAGCTGCAGATGGCCCCAGCCGTCGTCGGCCACCACCGGATCCCCCGTGGCGGTGTCGAACTTGGCGTGGATGGCGTCGAGGCGCTCGAGGCTGGTCTTGAAGCGCTCCACCTTCGCCGACTGGCGCATCATCGAGCGCATCAGCCCCCGCATCAGCTGCAGCACCCGCTGCTCCAGCTCGAAGCTGCGGCGGCAGGGCCCCTGCAGCCGCCGGTGGGCCAGGGACAGGCCCCAGACGCACTGGATGGAGTAGACGCAGTCCCGCACCCAGGCATCGCCGTAGTTGCCGTGCACGGTGCTGGCGGTGCTGGCGGGCAGCAGACCCGTGATCGGATGCTGGCGCCGCAGGACGACGTGCTCGATGCTGCGGTCGAGCCGTTCGAGCAGCTCCCTGGCCTCCGCCTCGTCGGTGGGAGGGGCGGGCGGATCGATCACGCCCCTGTCGCCATTGCTCGCGGTGCTCATCATGGTCGCGTCAGGACGGGGCGTGCCGGAGGAGGCGGCCGTGGAACCAGGCCATAGATTCTCCCCGCCGTCGATCCTTCCCATGGCAGCCCTCGCGACCACGCCGGTTCGTGCCCGTGTCCTGGGCATCCCTGTGAATGTAAGCAACGACGTCTTCCGGGACGCCGTGGCTCTGCACGCGGCCGGCGGCGGCCAGATCGTCACCCTCAATGCGGAGATGACCATGGCGGCCCGGGCGGATCCCGCCCTGGGGGCGGCGATCGAGGCGGCCCGGATGGTCATCCCCGATGGGGCCGGTGTGGTGTGGGCCCTGGGGCGGCAGTCGCACCGGGTGCGCCGGGCCCCGGGCATCGAGCTGGCCCGCCGCCTGCTCGACCATGCGGCCGCCAGCGGCTGGCGGGTGGCCCTGGTGGGGGCGAGTCCGGCGGTGATGGATCAGCTGCGGGATCGTCTGCTCCACGATCTGCCCGGGCTGAAGCTCGTCTTCAGCGCCCACGGTTACCAGAGCGCGGACGCCTGGCCCGGGCTGGAGCACCAGCTGCTGCAGTGTCGGCCCGATCTGGTGCTGGTGGCCCTGGGGGTGCCGCGCCAGGAGACCTGGATCCAGGAGCTGCCCGGTCCTCGCAGCGGCCTCTGGATGGGGGTGGGCGGCAGTTTCGACATCTGGGCCGGCACCAAAAAGCGGGCCCCCGCCTGGATGGGGGCCCTGCACATCGAGTGGCTCTACCGGCTGATCAAGGAGCCCAGCCGCTGGCGGCGGATGCTCTCGCTGCCGGCCTTCGCCTGGGCGGTGCTGCGGGAGCGCCGCTGATCAGCGGAAGCCGACCGAGGCCTGCCAGACGAAGGCCAGCAGCAGGAAGAACAGGGGAATGATGGGCAGGATGTCCACCAGGGGGCCGAAGGCCTGGTAGGCCTCGGGCAGCTGGGCGAGGGTATGGGGCGCGTAGCTGGCCAGCAGGGAGAGAGCCATGCCTGGGGGAGAACCATTGCAATGGCCGGAACCTACCACGTGTGGGCAGCCGGGGAGTCGGGCTCCCAGGGAGCGAAATCCTCTGAAAAGCATCCTTCGCCGATGGCCTGGGCCATGGCGGTCGTGAAGCGCAACAGGGTGGTGAGGTTGTGCAGGCTCAGCAGGGTGCGGCCCAGTAGTTCGTCGCTGCGGAACAGATGGTGCAGGTAGCTGCGGCTGTGGTGCCGGCAGGCCAGGCAGCCGCAGCTGGGGTCGAGGGGGCCGTGGTCGTGACGGAAGCGGGCATTGCGCAGGTTCCAGCGCTCGCCCCCCACCAGGGCGGTGCCGTGCCGGCCCAAACGGGTGGGCAGCACGCAGTCGAACAGGTCGAAGCCGTTGGCGACCGCGATCGCCATCTCCCGCAGGCTGCCCACCCCCATCAGGTAGTGGGGTCGCTCCTGTGGCAGCAGGGGACCCACCTGCCGCACCACCCGGTGCATCTCCTCGGCGGGCTCGCCCACGCTCACCCCGCCCACGGCGATGCCGGGCAGGTCCATCGCGGCCACCACCTTCGCCGAGGCCTCGCGCAGATGGGGGAAGCAGCCCCCCTGCACGATCCCGAACAGGGCCTGGTCGCCGCCGCCGTGGCAGGCGACGCAGCGCTCCAGCCAGCGGTGGGTGCGGCGGCAGGCCTCGGCCACCGCCGCTTCGCTGGCGGGATAGGGCGGGCACTGATCGAAGGCCATGGCCACGTCGGCCCCGAGAGCCCGTTGGATGGCCATGGAGCGCTCGGGGGTCAGGTCGATGCGCGAGCCGTCGCGCGGGGAGCGGAACACGACGCCGTCGTCGTCGATCCGGTTGATGGCGTCGAGGCTGAACACCTGGAAGCCGCCCGAATCGGTCAGCAGGGGGCCGTCCCAGCCCATGAAGCGGTGCAGCCCACCGGCCTCCGCCACCACCGATTCTCCCGGCTGCAGATGCAGATGGAAGGTGTTGGCCAGGACCATCCGGGCCCCGGTCTCCCGCAGCTGGGGCGTGCTGACGCCCTTGACGGTGGCGGCGGTGCCCACCGGCATGAACCGGGGCGTGTGGACGGGGCCGTGGGGGGTGGTGAAGCAGCCGCAGCGGGCCCGGGTCCGCGGGCAGCGGGCGGTGATCGTGAAGTCGAAGGTGATGAGGCCGCAGCGGCTCTGCGCTGACGCTAGGCGCCGCTGCTGCGACGCTACCCGGGGTTCCCACCTCTCCACCTGCACCGCCACCGCCGCCGCCCTGCCCATGCCCCGCCTGAGCGCTCCACCGTGGCTGCGGGATCTCGCCGGGGCCTGGATCTTCTATTCGGTGCTGCCGGCCTGGCCGGCGCCGGCGCCCCGCTTCGAGCGGATCGCCCGCTTCGCCCCCTGGATCGGCGCCGTTCTCGGCGCCTTGCAGGGGCTGCTCTGGTGGGCCCTGGAGGGGCGGGTCCCGCTGCTGGCCCAGGTGGCGCTTGTGCTGGCGCTCGGCCTGTGGCTGAGCGGCGGCCTGCACATGGACGGGGTGATGGACAGCGCCGATGGCCTGGCGGCGGGGGACCGCTGCCTGGAGGCGATGGCCGACAGCCGGGTGGGGGCGAGCGGCGTGCAGGCCCTGGCGCTGGTG
>NZ_JAYGHZ010000028.1:0-12590 GCF_034931285.1 Synechococcus sp. BA-120 BA3 | reverse complement strand
GGCCGCGGGCGAGGGGGTGGCGGGGGACGCTGGTTTTGCGGCGGGGGTTGGCTTAGCCGCTGGCGAAGGCTTGGCGGTGGGGGAGGGCTTGGCCGCTGAAGAGGGCTTCGCGGTGGACGAGGGCTTCGCGGTGGGCTTGGCCGCAGCCGCCGCAGTGGCTGGAGGCAGCTTCAGCCAGGCCCCCACCTTGAGCTGGTCAGGCTTGAGGCCGGGGTTGGCCTTCTGGAAATCGGCCACGGTGGTGCGATGGCGCGCCGCCAGCAGAGCCAGGGTCTCCCCGGCGCGCACCTGCACGAGCCCCTTCGATGGCGGCAGTTTCAGCTGCTGGCCGATCTGAAGCTCCTCGGGCTTGGTGATCCTGTTCAGCCGCATCAACTCCTGCACGCTCACCCCGTACCGGGCGGCGATGGCCTCCAGCGTGTCGCCCTGGACAACCTTCACACTGCGAGCGGGTGGGGCCCCCTGGCTAAAGGCCACCGGACTGAAGCCAAGCCCACTGACGGAGAGAAAAAGGGCAGCAAGAACAGCCCCGGCCGCCGTTGACTGTCGCCCCATGATTCCCTCACTCCCTGCAGAAGAAAGCTACCAGAAGCGGCCACCATCCCTGAATCAGCACATTCCAGAGCCTGCAGATCGTCACCCCAAGCGTTGAATGCAGCCATGCAACATTTCAACAACCGGGGATAGTCAATCCCGCCGCCGACCCGCGGATCGGCGGCCCCCCGGCGGCAAGCGTTCAGGGTGCCGCGGCAGCCATCATGAAGGGCGGCGCCACCGGCGGCGACGGGTCGCTGGCGGCGCTCACCTGCGACCGCCGCTGTCGGCCGGCGGCGCCATCGATCAGGGAGGCCAGGGCCAGGGCGCCATCGATCACGACCAGCACGGCCCAGAGCAGCAGCAGCAGCAGCTCCGCCAAGGCTGTCCGCTCCGGGACCGTGAGGGGTGGCGCGGGTGCCGGCGGCACCTTGGGCAACAGTGCCACCAGCTCCGGTCTGGCGATCTCCGTGACGACGACCGAGTTCACTGGGGACAGCAGGTCCGGGTCGGCGATCGGGGCCGCGGCGGGCACAGCCGGCTCAACATGCACCGTTGCGCGCTCCTGCTCTGGGCGGGCCTGAAACAGCAGGGCCGTGGGTGGTTCGCCCGGCACCGGCCAGGGCGGGCGCGAGGGCCGCCGCCCCCTGCTTTTGGCATGCTGCTCCCGCAGCCGTTCGGCAAGCGTGGGCAGCATGGGATCGATCCTCACTCTCCTGTAACGATCCTCACGGCCGGGCCGGGCCACCGCAATGAACCCAGCGGGGCACTGCATGTTTCGTTACATCGAGCCGCTGGGCTGGTCTCGGACCGCGGCCAGATCCGTCTCCTCAGGCTCGGGCTCGCCGAACCAGCGGGCCTCCAGGGCCTTCACCACCACATAGAAGGGGGGCACCACCCCCAGCGACAGCACCGTGGCCACCAGCAGGCCGCCGAAGATCACCGTGCCCAGGGACTGCTGGCTGTTGGCCCCCGCCGTGGTGGCCACCACCAGGGGCAGGAAGCCGGCCAGGGCGGCGATAGCCGTCATCAGGATCGGCCGCAGCCGCGATTCGGCCGAGGCGATGGCGGCCTCGGCGGCCGTCATGCCCTCCTTCATGTGCTGCTCGGCCACCTCGACGATCAGGATGCCGTTTTTGGCCGCCAGACCGATCAGGGTCACCAGGCCCACCTGGGCATAGATGTTGAGGTCGATCGAGCGCAGGGCCAGGAACACCAGGGCGCCGAGCATGGCCAGGGGCACGGTCATCAGGATGATCACCGGCGTCACGTAGCTCTCGTACTGGGCCGAGAGCACCAGGTAGACCACCAGGATCCCCAGGCCGAACACCAGCACACTGGCGTTGCCCGCCGAGAGCTGCAGGGCGGCCAGACCGGTGAAGGCATAGCCGATGTTGTTGAAGTCCTGGGCGCGGAACAGGTCCTGAATCAGCGTCAGGGCCTGCCCGGAACTCTTGCCGACCGCCTCAGCCCCCTGGATGAGGATGGTGCGATAGAGGTTGAAGTGGCTGATCACCGGCGGCGCGCTGGTGAGTTCGGCGGTGGCGAATTCCGACACCTGGACCAGCTTGTCGTCCCTGCTGCGCACGTAGAAACTGAGCACATCCTCGAGGGATCGGCGGTTCTCGGCCGCCGCCTGCACGTAGATGTTCCTGACCTGGCCGCTCTCGTAGGTGAGGCCCGAATAGTTGCTGCCCGCCAGCACGGCGATCGTCTGCATCGCCTGCTGGAAGTCGATGTTGAGGGCCCCCACGATCGAGCGGTCGATCTTCAGCCCGAAGGCCGGGGCACTGGGGATGAACTGGGTGTAGAGGGTGGAGAAGCCGCCGCTGGCTGTGCCGGCCTGGATCAGCTGCTTGGCCTGATCATCGAGCTGGTTGAAGGTGAAGGCCCCGTTGCTGAGGTCGTTGAACTGGAAGTAGAAGCCCCCCTGGGCCGAGAACCCCGGAATCGCCGGCGGCTGGGCCGCCACCGCCATGCCGGAGCTGATCTGGCTGAGCTTGGCGTTCAGGCGGTTGACGATCGCCGGGGCCTTCTGGTCGGTGCCGCTGCGCTCCTCGAGGGGCTTGAAGCCGAAGAAGAACACCCCCTGATCGGGGCTGGCGCCGTTGAAGCCATAGCCGCTCACCACCGAGCCGGCGATGATCTCGTCTTCGGCATTGAGCACCTTGGCCACCTCCAGGGCGGTGCCCTGGGTCTGGCTGAGGGAAGCGCCGTTCTGGAGCTGGAAGATGCCCATGCCGTAGCCCTGGTCCTCCTCGGGAATGAAGGCGGAGGGAAGGGCGGTGAAGGCGAACAGGGTGAGGGCGATGCCGCCACCCAGGCCCACCAGGATCCAGCGGCGCCGGGCGATCAGGGCCCCTACCAGGGCGGCATAGCCACGCTCCAGGCGCGTGAAGAAGGCGTTGAAGCGACTGAAGATCCAGACCAGATTGGCGCCGGCCAGCACACCGCCGACCACGCCGATCCCATAGGTGATGCTGCCGAAGGAGGCGGCACTGAAGCGGCCGAAAGCCAGGCCCACCACCACACCGCCGATGATGCCCACCAACCGGCCCGGGGGTGCTGATTTCTGGCTCCGCAGCAGCAGGGCCGAGAGCATGGGGGAGAAGGTGAGGGCGTTGAAGGCGGAGATGGCGATCGAGAAGGCGATCGTGAGGGCAAACTGGCGGTAGATGATGCCGATGCCGCCGGGGTAGAACGCCACCGGCACGAACACCGCCATCAGCACAAGGGCGGTGGCCACCAGGGCACCGAACAGCTCCCCCATGCACTCCATGGCGGCCTGACGGGGACGCATCCCCTTCTCCAGGTTTTTCTCCACCGCCTCAATCACCACGATGGCGTCGTCCACCACCAGGCCGGTGGCCAGCACCAGGCCCAGCAGGGTCAGCTGGTTGATGGAGAAACCGAAGATCTTCACGAAGGCGAAGGTGCCGATCAGGGAGATCGGAATCGCCAGGCTGGGCACCACGGTCGCCCGCCAGTCCTGCAGGAACAGGAACAGGATCAGCAGCACCAGCACGATGGCCAGGCCGAGGGCATCCACCACCCCCTCCACGGCCGACTCGATGAACTGGCCGATGTTGTAGATCTCGAACACCTTGACGCCCGTGGGGACGCTCTGGGTGAACTGGTCCATCACCTGCACCACCTGGTTCGAGACGTCGAGGGCGTTGCTCTCGGGGGTCTGGAAGACGGCCACCGTGATCGAGGGGTGGCCCTCGATGCTCACCGCCTGCTGGGCGAAGGTGTTGGTGCCGTAGGTGGCTTCGCCGACATCCTTGAGACGCAGCAGGTTGCCGGTGGAGGTGCGGCCGACGATCAGGTTGTTGAGCTCCTCGACGGACACCAGGTTGCCGTTGTTCTCCACCAGGATCGGGTAGGCGAACTTCTGGTTGCCCGCGGCCGGCGGTCCGCCCACCAGGCCCCCAATGGCGACGCTGTTCTGGCTGGCCACCGCATTGACCACCTGATCGGCCGTGAGGTTGTTGGCGGAGAGTTTGTTGGAATCGACGAACAACCAGAAGGCAGGATTGCTGCCACCCAGCAGGTTCACGGTGGCCACACCAGGCACCCGCTCCAGCTGGAAGTACAGGTTCTGGTAAATGAGGCCATTGAGATAGGCGGCATCGAACTGGCCCTCCGTCGAGGTGACCTGATAGGCCAGCAGGATCGACGGGGTGCTCTGCATCACCGAAACCCCGGTGGCCTGCACCTGCTGGGGCAGCTGGGGCATCGCCAGGGAGACGCGGTTCTGCACGTTCACCTGGTCGATGTCGATGTCCGTCCCCTGATTGAAATAGACCTGAATCGTGCTGGCACCAGACATCGTGCTGGTGGAAGAGATGTAATTCGCGCCAGGAACGCCGTTGATCTGCTGCTCGATCGGGTTGGTCACCGCCTGCTCGGTGACCAGGGAATTGGCGCCTCCGTAGTTGGAGGTCACCTGAATCAGGGGTGGGGCAATGTTCGGGAGATTTTCGATCGACAGGGTGGGGATGGCGATCAGGCCCACCAGCACGATCAGAATGCTGCAGACGGTGGTCAGAACCGGCCGCTTGATGAAGTTATCGGAGAACGACATCGGAGTTCAGCTCGCCGCCGGGGCCGGGGCCGGGGCCCGCCGCACCGGCATGCCGGAGCGCAGCAGGGCCGTGTTGCTCACCACCACCTCATCGCCTTTGGTGAGGCCGGAGAGCACCGGATAGGCGTTGTTCTGCAGCTTGCCCAGCTTCACCGCCGTCTGCACCACCACCGGCGTGGTGCCCGGGAGCTTCTCCAGTTTCTGCTTCTGGGCGGGCAGCAGCTGATCCGAGGCCTTGATCTGGGGCAGAACCGTGGAGAGGGGCAGCACGCGGTACACGAAGGGCTGCTGGGCCTGCATCATCACCGCCTCCACCGGCACCGCCAGCTGGTCGCTGCTACCGGTGATGATGCGGTTGCGCACGAACTGGCCGGTCTTCAGAACCCCGGTGAGATTCGGGAACTCCGCCTTCACCAGCACCGTGTTGGGCTGGCCCGAGGACTGGGTGGCATTGGCGAAGTAGGGGGAGACGAACACCACCCGGCCCGTGCCCCGCACCGGAGGATTGCCCTGGCTCTCCACCTCAACGGTCTGACCGATCTTCACCTGGCTGGACTGGGTGGCCGGCACATCCATCAGGGTCCAGAGGGAGGTGTTGTTGACGATTCCCGTGATCGCCTGGCCCTGGCGCACGTAATCCCCCAGCTTGACCGTATCGAGGTTGCCGATCTGGCCGTCGATGGGGGCGGTGACGAACTTGTAGCCGAGGGTGGCGGCGCTGGAGCGGGCCTGGTCACGGCTCTGGATCGCCTGGGTGATGTAGAAATCCCGTTCCTTGGTCGAGACGGCGCCCTGCTCGTTGAGGAAGACGTAGCGCTCGGCGTTGACACGATCCTTGATCGCCTCGGCCCGGTCGGAATCGAGAGCGGCCGACTCCTGGACGTTGTCGAGCACCAGGATCGGCTGACCCGCCTTCACCTGCTGGCCCTCCCTGGCCAGGATCCGCACCACCCGGCCATCGGTCTCGGGGCGCATCACCACGTTGGACGTGGATTCGATCGTGCTGATCGTCTCGATGCCCGGCGTGAAGCGGAACTCCCCCACCGTGACCGTCTGCACCGCCAGGGGCGGCCGGGCCTCAGGGGCGGCGGCGCCGCAGGCGGCCAGCAGCCACGTCAGGGGAACAAGAGAGGGGAGAGCCTGCCAGCGCACCGGACCGGGTTCATACCCCCGCAAGGTACCGGAAAAGGCCCATTCGCCCCACTGGTCCAGAGCGGCAGGCGACCCCTCAGCGGCGCGGTCCGGGCCCGCCGCCGCGGCCATGGTGCCGGTGATAGTCGGGCTCCGGGTTGGATTCCTGCAGCTGGCGCACCGCCTCCACCGCCATGCCGGCCACCACACCGAAACCGCCGAGCACCACGGTGCTCCAGAACAGGGCCTGGGGGGTGACCCTCAGGGGGGTGTGGTCGACGATGGAGCGCAGGAACTGGGCGATGGCCAGCCCCACCACACCGGTGATCAGGCCGGCAAAGAGCACCCGGCGGCCGCTCAGCGGTGGGCAGGGGGCCGGCATCAGGACCCCACGCCGGGGGAGGCTTCGGCCTCGGCAGACGGCGATGCGGCGGTGAGCTGCTTCATGACGACGTAGAACACGGGCACCACGAACAGGGACAGCACCGTGGCCACGGCCAGACCCCCGAACACCACCGTACCCAGGGAAGCCTGGCTGCGGGCACCGGCGCCGCTGGCCAGCACGAGGGGCAGGAAGCCGAACAGGGAGGAGATGGCCGTCATCAGGATCGGCCGGAAGCGGGACTGGGCCGACGCCCGCGCCGCCTCCAGGGCGGATTCGCCCTCCTGCATGCGCTGGTTGGCGAGATCGACGATCAGGATCCCGTTCTTGGCCGCCAGACCGATCAGCATCACCAGGCCCACCTGGGCATAGATGTTGAGCACCTCACCCCGCAGGGCCAGGAAGGCCAGGGCACCGAGCATGGCCGTCGGCACGGTCATCAGGATGATCAGCGGATCGCTGTAGCTCTCGTACTGGGCCGAGAGCACCAGGTAGACAGTGAGGATGCCGAGGGCGAAAATCACGATCGCCAGTGCTCCGGCCTTCACCTCCTCCCGGGAGATGCCGGTCCAGTCGTAGCCGACGCCGGTGGTGGAGAGGTTGTCGAAGATGTCCTGGATGTCCTTGATCGCCTGGCCGGAGCTGCGGCCCGGCAGGGCGGAGCCTTCCACCTTGATCGAACGGAAGAGGTTGAAGCGGGGAATCACCGACGGACCCGTGGTCGACTCCACCGTGATGAACTCCGACAGGGGGATCTGTTCACCGCTGGCATTGGGCACGTACAGGGACTTCAGCTGATCCGGATTGGCGCGGTAGCGCTCATCGGCCTGGACGAAGATGCGGCGAACCCTGCCGGCATCGAAGGTGTCGTTCACATAGAAGGAGCCGATGTTGAAGCTGAACGTCTGCATGGCCGTGCCGTAGTCGACCCCGAGCGACGCCATGCGGTCCCGGTCGACGAGGATCTGCAACTGGGGCGCCTCCGGCGAGAACTGGGTGAACACCCGATCGAACAGACCGCTCTGGTTGGCCTTGCCGACCAGCTGGGTGGCCGCCGCGAAGAAATCGGCCGGGGAGAGCGCACCCCCACTGCGGTTGAGCATCTGCATCTCGAAGCCCGCCCCGGTGCCGTACCCGGGGATGGCGGGCGGTTCGACAACGATGATGCGGGCCTCCTGGATCACCGAGAGCTCGCGGTTCAGCCGCTGGGTGATCGCCGCCACCGACTGGTCATTGGAGGTGCGCTCGTCCCAGTTGCGGGTGCCGAAGAAGAACAGGCCCCGGTTGGGGGCGTTGCCATCAAGGCTGGCACCGCTGAACACCGCCGCCGTGGTGATGTCCTTCTCGCTGCGCAGGATTTCCGCCACCCGCTGGTTGATGCGGCGCGTCGTCTCCAGGGAGGCGCCGTCAGGGCCCTGGACGATGCCGATAGCGTAGCCCTGATCCTCGACGGGAACGAAGCCCGTGGGGATGGAAGTGAAGGCGAAGCCGGTGAGCACGATGCCGCCGGCCAGCAGGGCCATGATCAGGCGGCGCTTGCCCAGCACCCAGGCCAGAGCGGCGTGGTAGCGCCGCTCGACACCGGCGTAGACGACGTTGAAGCGGCGGAAGATGGCCAGGGCGCCCCAGCCGAGCACCCCACCGACCAGGGTGTAGATCAGCACCTCGACCGGGCTGTTGAGCGGCGTCAGCAGCAAGGCCGCAACGGCGCCGCCGATCGCGAAAGGCAGCCTCAGGGGCAGCCGGGTCAGCAGATGCAGGCCGTAACCGATCGCTGCGGCGAGCGCCAGCACACCGAGGGCCACCAGGGTGCCTCCGCCGCTGGCCAGCAACCCATACACGAAGCCGATGAACACACCGGAAATCGCGTAGGTGCGGCGGCTGGGGGGGGCACCCTCTCGCGCCAGCAGCAGGGCCGAGAGCATCGGCGAGAAGGTGAGGGCGTTGAAGGTGGAGATCAGGATCGAGAAGATGATCGTCGCCGCGAACTGCTTGTAGATCGTCCCGGTGGCCCCGGGGAAGAACAGCACCGGCACGAACACCGCGAACAGCACCAGGGAGGTGGCGATCACGGCGCCGAACAGCTCGTCCATGGTGGACTTGGCGCTCTCCAGGGCGCTGAGGCCGGAGCCCTTCTTGGTGGAGGTGTCCTCGATCACGGTGATGGCGTCATCCACCACCAGCCCGGTGGCCAGCACCAGGCCGAACAGGGTGAGCTGGTTGAGGGTGAAGCCGAAGGCCTTCACGAACAGGAACGTCCCCACCAGGGCCACCGGAATGGCGATGGCCGGCACCAGGGTGGCCTTCCAGTTCTGCAGGAACAGGAACAGGATCAGCACCACCAGCACCACCGCCTCCCGCAGGGCGGAAGAGACGCCCTCGATCGAGGCCTCGACGAATTCGGTGTTGTCGTAGATCTTCTGAATCGTCATCCCGACCGGCAGGGTCTCGGCGAACTCCTTGATCACCTCCTCCACTCCGTTGGAGACATCGAGGGCATTGCTGCCGGTGAGCTGGTACACCGCCATGCCCACGGATGGGACACCGCGCAGGTCGGTGGCTTCGATGTCGAAGGATTCACCCCCGAGCGTCACCCTCCCCACGTCCCGCAGACGCACCAGGCCGCCATCGGCGGTGGAGCGCAGGATCATCGACCCGAATTCCTCGGTGTTGCGCAGCCGGCCCTGCAGCTGCACGGTGAGGGTGAACTGCTGGCCCTCGGGGGAGGGGGCACCGCCGATGCGGCCCACGGGCACCAGCCGGTTCTGGCTGCGCAGGGCCGCCACCACATCGGCGGCGGTGAGCTTGTTGGCGGCCAGGCGATCCGGGTCCAGCCAGAGGCGGAAGGCCAGCTGGCGGTTGCCGAAGTAGGTGAGTTCACCGACTCCGGGCACCCGCCGCACCGCATCGGTGAGGTTCTGATCCAGCAGGCCGCTGATGGTCTCGAGGCTGAACTGGTTCTTGGGATCCTCGCTGGTGAAGTTGTAGACGAGCAGGATCGAGTTCGAGGCCTTGTTCACCGTGATGCCCGACTGACGCACCTCCTCCGGCAGGCTCGGCTGGGCCAGGGACACCCGGTTCTGAACGTTCACCTGGTTGATGTCGCCGTCGCTGCCGCTGGCGAAGGTGACAGAGATGGAGCTGGAGCCATCGGCAGCACTGGTGGAGGTGATGAACTCCATGTTCTGCACCCCGTTGATCTGCTGCTCGAGCACGCTGGTGACGCCCTGCTCGACGCTGACCGCATCGGCCCCGACATAGCGGGAGCTGACCCGCACCGTGGGCGGGGCGATGTCCGGCAGGCTCTCGATCGGCAGCAGCGGGATCGCGATCAGGCCGGCGATCACGATCAGCAGGCTGCACACCGTGGTGAGCACCGGCCTGAGGATGAACGTGTTCGAAGGGGACATCAGGCGGGGCTCAGTTCACCTTGACGGGCGCGCCGTTGCGGAGGTTGATCAGGTTCGTGGTGATCACACGGGCGCCCGGCTGGAGGCCCTTGAGCACCGGATAGCGGTTGTTCTGCAGGGGGCCCAGCTGCACCGGGGTCTGGAGGGCGAAGCTGGTGCCGGCGGGGAGCTTGCGGGCCACCGCCAGGTCGGCGCGGCCGGGGCGCCGCTCCAGATCGGCCAGGCTGCCCACCTCGTAGACGAAGCTCTGGCCGGAGATCTGGGTGACGGCCGCGAAGGGGACCGACAGCTCCTGGCGACTGTCGAGCACCAGGCGGGTGCGGGTGCGCAACCCGGTGCGCAGCACCCCGCCGGGATTGGCGAACTCGGCCTTGGCCAGCAGGGACTGGGTGCCGGCCACCACACCCGGGTCGAGGGCGCCGACCACCCCCTGGGCCATCGGTTTGTTGGTGGCCGGATCCATGAGGATCACCGTCTGGCCCACCCGCAGACGATTGGAGAACACCGCCGGCACATCCACCCGGGCCATCAGCCGGTCGTTGCGGATGATCGTGGTGAAGGGATCACCGGCCGAGATCACATCCCCCAGCTTCACCTGCACGTCGCCGACCGTGCCGCCGATGGGGGCCTTGAGATCGCGGAAGGCCAGGTCGGCCCGGCGGGCCACCAGATCCTGCCGGGAGGAGAGGTACCGCTGGCGGAACTCGTCACGCTGGAAGGCACTGGCCGCGCCCTGCCGCACCAGGTATTCGTAGCGCTCGTAGTTGAGCTTGTTGGTCTGCACCTCCGCCTCAAGGCGGGCCACATCGGCGCGGGCCTGGGCCTGGTCGAGCACCAGCAGGATCTGGCCGGCGGCCACCTTGTCCCCCTGGCCCACCGATAGCCGCTCGATCCGCCCGCCGGCCTGCGCCGCCATCCGCACCTCCTCGATGGCTTCGAGGGTGCTGACGGTATCGACATTGTCGGTGAAGGGGGCCAGGGTGGCGGGCTCGGCTCGCACCGACAGCGGTGGCCGGCCCGCAGGCGCTTCCGCCTGGCAGGCGCCCAGCAAGGCGGCGCCCAGCAGGGCGGCGGTGGCCGGGAGTGCGGAGGCGGCCCTGAGGGTGGTGCCGGAGCGTCGCAGGCGCCCCGTGGGTGCCCCGGGACGAGGCGGCCTGCTCGGATGGCCGATCACGGGTTAAGCGACGGACAAGTCTTCCGGCAGACCGTACCGCTCCGGAGGCGCTCCCGGCGAGATGATGGGGCGGTGAGTGATCTGTTCTGGCATCAGGGCGAGCAGGCTAGGCGCAGGATCGCCCCGCTGGCGGATCGGCTGCGGCCGCGCAGCCTCGACGACTTCGTGGGCCAGGCGGCGATCCTGGGTCCGGGGCGGCTGCTGCGCCGCGCCATTGCCGCTGACCGCGTCGGCAACCTGATCCTGCACGGCCCCCCCGGCACCGGCAAGACCACCCTGGCGCGCATCATCGCCGGCAGCACCCGGGCCCACTTCAGCAGCCTCAACGCCGTGCTGGCCGGCGTGAAGGACCTGCGCGCCGAGGTGGATGCCGCCAGGCAAAGGCTGGAGCACCACGGCCTGCGCACGATCCTGTTCATCGACGAGGTGCACCGCTTCAACAGCGCCCAGCAGGACGCCCTGCTGCCCTGGGTGGAAAACGGCACCGTCACCCTGATCGGCGCCACCACCGAGAACCCCTACTTCGAGGTCAACAAGGCCTTGGTCAGCCGCTCGCGCCTGTTCCGCCTCCAGCCCCTCGAGCCGGAAGACCTGCGCCTGCTGCTGGAGCGGGCCCTGGCCGATCCCGAACACGGCTACGGCCAGCGCCGCGTCGAACTCGCCGCGGAGGCGGGCGCCCACCTGCTGGACGTGGCGGGGGGCGATGCCCGCAGCCTGCTCAACGCCCTCGAACTGGCGGTGGAGACCACCGAAGCCGATGCCGACGGGGTGATCCGCATCGACCTGGCCATCGCCGAGGAGTCGATCCAGCAGCGGGCAGTGCTCTACGACAAGCAGGGGGACGCCCACTTCGACACCATCAGCGCCTTCATCAAGTCGATCCGGGGCTCCGACCCCGATGCGGCCCTGTTCTGGCTGGCGCGGATGGTGGAGGCCGGCGAGAACCCACGCTTCATCCTGCGGCGCCTGCTGATTTCCGCCGGTGAGGACATCGGCCTGGCCGATCCCCAGGCGATGGTGGTGGTGGAGGCCTGCGCCGCGGCCTTCGACCGGGTGGGTCTGCCGGAGGGGCTCTACCCCCTGGCCCACGCCACCCTCTATCTGGCCGGCACCGAGAAGAGCAACAGCAGCCTGGGGTTCTTCGACGCGGTCAAGGCGGTGCGCGAAGCCCGGCGCCAGCAGGTGCCCGCCCATCTGCGCGACGCCAACAGGGACGGCGAGGCCTTCGGCGACGGGGTGGGCTACCGCTACCCCCACGCCTATGCCGACCACTGGGTGGCCCAGCAGTACCTGCCCCAGTCCTTGCAGGGGGAGGTGTTCTGGCAGCCGGGGGCCCTGGGCTGGGAAGGGGGGCTGCGGAAACGGCTGCAGCAGCGCCGGGCCGCCCAGCTCGCCGCCGCGGCTGAAACGGCCGCCGACGACCGCGGCGACCTGCTCAGCAGCAGCCCGGACGACCCCCTGCTCAACCGCTGGCTGCAACGCCAGGCCGGGGCCGAGGGCGAACGGCTCGATCGCCTGCGCCGGCGCTTCTGGGAGGAGGCCGCCATCGGCCGCCTCGACCGGGTGCTGGTGCTGGAGGCCCACTCCCTGCTCTGGGGCCTCGATCCGCTCGAAGCGGCCAGCGAGGGGGAGGTGGTGCTGGCCACACCATCGGCGGCCGTGCTCGATCGCCTGCAGGCCCAGCTGCAGTTGCTGGATCAGCTGCGGCGCCCCCGCCTGCTGGCCGCGGCGCCGGAGACGCCCGAGCCGCTCCAGGCCCTGCTGGAGCCATGGCCCAAAGAGCAGGGGCGCTTTGAATGGATCGCAGCGCGCCAGCCCTGGCGGAGCTGCTCAGCGGACCAACGGCGGGCCTGGCTGGAGCTGCTCACGGCC
>NZ_JAYGHZ010000027.1:0-13049 GCF_034931285.1 Synechococcus sp. BA-120 BA3 | reverse complement strand
CCGCTTCCCCTTCCAGTTCAAGTCCCGGCTGCCCCCCCTGCTGCTGGGCCTGCGCCTGCGGGGCCGGCGCGCCTGGCCCCTGGCGGTGGCGATCGGCTGGCTGCTGCCAGGGGTGGCGCTGGCCTGGTCCACCCACCAGGACGCCGGCGTGTTCACCTATCTGTGGTGGGCGGTGGGCGGGCTGCTGCTGGTGGCCTGGGGCGTGATGGAGGGCCGCTCCGAGCGGGTGAACCTCGGCGCCGCCCTGATCGCCATCGACGTGCTGGCCTTCTATGTCTCGCAGGTGATGGACAGCCTGGGGCGCTCCGCCAGCCTGATCGGCCTGGGGGTGCTGTTCCTCGGCGGCGGCTGGGGCCTGGAGCTGCTGCGCCGCCGGCTCGTGGCCCGGGCCATCGCCAGGGGGACCCCATGATCCCCGCGCCGGCGCGCGGATTGCTGCTGGCCCTGCTGCAGGGCGGCCTGCTGCTGAGCCTGGGGGGCCAGCTGCTGCTGGATCGGGCCACCCGGCCCCGGGGCTGGATGCTGAGCGAGCCGGTGGATCCCTACCTGCCGATCCGGGGGCGCTACGTGAACCTGGCCCTGCTGGTGCCGGCCCCCGAGGTGCCGGCCGGCCAGTCCAGGCCCTGGTCGGGGGAGCGGCTGGTGCTGCGCAGCGAGGCCGACCGGGTGCGGGCCACCCTGGCCACGGACGCCACCCCGCGCTCCGAGAGCCTGCCGGCGACACCACAGGGCGAACGCTGGCGCCTGGGGCCCTCGGTGGCCTACTTCATCCCGCCCGGGGTGGCCGATCCCTCCCGCCGCCCGGCCGGCGAGCAGCTGTGGGTGGAGGTGACCCTGCCGGCGCAGGGTCCGCCCCGGCCGATCCGGCTGGGGGTGCGGCGGGGCGACGGGCCGATCACCCCCCTGGAGCTGCGCTGAGGTTGGCGCCGCCCGTGTTCATCGCCGCCGAAACCGGCGACGGCGCGCCAGCCCGATCATCCGCTTCACCCAGCTCCTGGTGGTCCTCAGCGGCAGGAAGGCCTCGGCGGTGCTGATGCACCCGGTCGGAGATGGCGAACGGACGGAGCGTCGTGGGAAGCCTGTGGGGATCGGACGTCGCTGCAGAGGCTGTAACTCCGTGCGCAGCAAGGCGGGGAGCCACCACAGCAAGCTGGGGGAGGCGGGCCCCATTGACGCGCTCGATCGCCGCTGGCCTGAGCCCCTGATCGAGCGGGCGGAACACCTCCTGCCCGAAGACGTTCTGCACCACGAACAACAGGACGAAGCCCATCACCGCCGCGATCAGGGGCGTGGTGACCCAGCCGGAGGCGATCCCCACCAGCACCCCCCAGCGGATCTGCCGCACGCCCCGGAGGCCCTGGAGCAGCCCGATGCCGAGCACCGAGCCGATCACGGCCTGCGATCCCGAGACCGGCAGCAGGGGAATCGTCGGCAACCCCCAGCTCGCCAGCAGGCTCTCCAGCGCCGTGGAGGAGAAGATGAACAACACCAGCGAATGGGAGACCACCACCACGAAGGCGGCCAGGGGTGAGAGGGCCAGAAGGCTGTCACCCACCGTCATCATGACGCGGCGCGAATAGGTGTAGACGCCAACGGCCACAGCGATGCCGCCGATCAGAAACAATTGCTCCACCGAGGTCACATTGAACCGCCCCAGGGTCAGGTCACGGAAAGGCGAGGCTTCCACGAAGAAGCCCATCACGTTGCCGATGCCGTTGGCGCCGATGGCGTACGAGCCGAAGATGCCCGCCAGGATCAGGCCGCTGCGGGTGTTGCGATCGAGCGAGAGCAGATGGGGCTTGGTGAGCCGGATCCACTGCACCAGCAGCGTATAGAGCAGCATCGCAAAGATCGCCCCGAGCACCGGCGAGATCACCCAAGTGGCCACGATCCGCCGCAGCGTGCCAAGGTCGGTGGGGGAGCCGCTGAACAGATTCCAGCCAAGGATCGAGCCCACCACCGCCTGGCTGGTGGAGGCCGGCAGCCCCACCTTGCTCATCCAGGCCACCGTGAGCGCGGCCGCCAAGGCGGCGGTGAAGGCCCCCGGCAGAGCGTTGATCGCTCCCAGCTGTCCGAGCCCCTCTGCCGCGCCGGTGCCGCTGGTGACCGCACCGATGATCACGAACACGCTGCAAAGAAAGGCGGCAGTGGAGAAGCGGATCATCCGCGTGGCCACGGCGGTGCCGAATGCATTGGAGGCGTCGTTGGCGCCCATCGACCAGCCGAGGAACAGGCCGCTGGAGAGAAAGATCAGGGTGACGATCAAGGCCATGGTCGAAGCTCCGGCTCAGAGCGAGCGCTTGATCGCGAAGATCGAGAGGCTGTCGCCGATGTTCTCCGCCTTGTCCGCGAGGGCGTCGATCATCGCCGCGGCCTCACGCAGTTGCGTGCGCTGCTCGAAGCTGAGATCGGCGGCAAAGATCCTGCGCTTGATCCGCCAAGCGAGCTTGTCGGTTTCATCCTCGAACACCCGCACCTCGTTGATGTGGTCGCGCACCGCCGCCGGCATGCGGAAAAAGGTGCGAGCCGCCACCACCACGGCCTGCACACTGCGGATCGCCATGTTGGTGAGATCCGCGAAATCCTGACCAAACTCCGGCATTCGCCGCGGCTGGACGATCATCAACTCCTGATAGTTGTCACCCATCTCATCGAGCAGCTCAAACAGGCTACCGAGCAGTCGCAGCACGTCACCACGGGCATCGGGCAGCAGCATCTCGGTGTAGAGCATGGTCACGATCGTGCGGCGCAGTTCACTGCAGCGCCTTTTGATCTCGATGATCTGATTCAGCTTCTCCAGGCAGATGTCCGTGTCTTCATCGTTGGAGAGATAGGCCTTGATCCCCATCTCCACAAGGATGATGCCCTCTGAGATCTGGTCGAGGAATTGATCGATCAGGCCCTCGAGAAATCTGGTTTTTCCGAACAGGGGAGGGGTTTCGTTGGACACCTGCCTCGCTCACGCACCCGTCTGAGCACGGTAACGGGGGCTGCTCCGCTTCAGAACGCGTCCTCAGAATGTTCGCAACCCCTGCAGCCGGCACCCTCCGATCCGATCGCGCGGCGCAGCAGCGATCACCCCGCCTAGCCTCCGCCGATGGCCACCGCCCCGCCCCTGGAGTTCCTGCCCCCCCGCCTGGATGGTCGGGTGCTGGCGCTGGGCCGGATCGTGCTGCCGCTGTGGCTGCGCTGGCGCTGCCGGATCACGGCGGTGGAGGTGGAGGGCATGGCCACGCTGATCGAGGCGATGCGCTCCTTCCAGGCCGGGGAGAGCCGGCTGCTGCTCGCCTTCCGGCACCCGAGCCTCGACGATCCCCTCAGCATGGCCCGGCTGCTCTGGGTGGAGCTGGCCCGGGCGGGCCGGCGCCAAGGCCTGCGCTTCGATCCGGCGCCCACCGGCCAGTTCCTGTTCGACCGCGGCATCCCCCTCTGGGCCGGCGCCACGATGGGGTGGCTGTTCACCCGCCTGGGGGGCGCCTCGATCCAGCGCAGCAAGCTGGATCTGCCCGCCCTGCGCACGGCCCGGCAGCTGCTGCTGGAGGGGCCCCATCCCTTCGCCCTGGCGCCGGAGGGAGCCACCAACGGCCACAACGAGCGCCTCAGCCCCCTGGAGCCCGGCACCGCCCAGCTCGCCTTCTGGACGGCGGCCGACCTGGCGGAGGCCGGTCGCCACGAGCGGATGGACCTGCTGCCGATCGGCCTGCAGTACAGCTTCATCGAACCGGTCTGGGGGGCGATCGAGGGCCTGCTCTGCCGGCTGGAGGAGGGGGCCGGCCTGGCCCCCGATCCCGGCCACGACCTCGACCCCTCCCGTCTCCACACGCGGCTGGTGCGCCTCGGCGAGCGGATGCTCGAGCAGATGGAGGCCTTCTACCGCGACAAGGTGCACCTGGCCCTGCCCGAGCAGCGCGATCCCGACCCCGCCTTCGGGCCCCGGCTGCAGCGGCTGATGGATCTGGCCCTGCGGCGGGTGGAGCAGTCCTTCGGCATGCAGCCCTGCGGCAGCCTCACCGACCGCTGCCGGCGCCTGGAGCAGGCCGGCTGGGATCGGCTCTACCCCGCCAGGCTCCCCGGCAGCGAACCCCCCAGTCCCCTGGCCCGGGCCCTGGCTGACCGGCTGGCGGAGGAGACCGAGGCCCAGCTGTGGCACATGCGCGTGGTGGAGTCCTTCGTGGCGGTGAGCGGCAGCTACGTGCGGGAGCGGCCGAGCCAGGAACGGTTCGCCGACACCCTGCTGCTGCTCTGGGACACCCAGTGCCGGATCCAGGGCCACACCGCCAACCAGCGCCCCCGGCTGGGGCGGCGGCGGGTGCGGATCAGCGTCGACCGACCGATCGTGGTGGACGGGCGCCTCGCCGACTACCGCCAGGATCGGCGCCGGGCGGTGGAGGCGCTCACCAAGGAACTGCAGCGACGGCTGGAGGGGCTGATCGTGCCGTCGCCCCTGGGCTGAGCACTGGCCCGGGGCCTCAGCCGGCGGCGAGACGGGCCACGTAGGCGTCCAGCGTGCCGGCATTGATCCAGCCGGTGGCGATGGTCTTGGTGTGGCTCTGGCTGACGCGGCCCCGGTGCAGGTGGGAGAGACCGGCGGGGAAGATCGCCAGCTTGCCCTTGACGGCCTCCTCGTGGTGGTCCTGCCAGTGGAATTCAGTGCCGCCGTCCGGGACGGTATTGAGGTAGAGGATCCAGGCCAGCACCCGGCGGATCGGCTCGGTGGCCTCGTCGCTGGTGTTCCAGTCGCAGTGCCAGCTGTAGAACCCCTCCCCCGGCGCGTAACGCTGCAGGTTGAAGATCGGGTTGACGAACAGGGAGCGCTCCGGGCAGCAGGTGAGGAACAGGGGACGCTCGGCCAGGTAGCGCTTCAGACCGGCGGAGACGCCGCGCATGATCACGTCCGCCAGTCCCTGGGCCTCGGGATCGGAGCGGTCGATCCACACCAGGCTGATGTCGGTGGAGACCTTGCCGGGATCCCCCGCCGCCCCCGCCGCGCCGGGATCGCCATCGGCCCCGAAGGAGAAGGCGACGCCGCGGTGCTGCAGGTCGGTGCGGCGGTCGAAGAAGGCCATCGCCGCATCGGCCAGGGCCACGTAGCCGGGATCCTCGAAGCTGCCGATCAGCCGCATCCGCGCCCAGATCCACTCGGCCATGGACCTTAGAACGGAGGCCCGGAGTCCACCGCAGGTGTCGTCGGCGTCTTGACGGGGCCCGCAGGATCGGCAGAGTGCCGCCTGACGCCTCCCCCAGACCGTCCTGCCGATGACGCCGTCGCCGCGGACCACCACCTCCCGCCAACGCCTGCTCCGACCTGGCCCTGGGCTGCTTGGCCTGGCCCTGGGGGTCTGGGCCGGCGCCGGCCTGCTGGCGGCGGGCGCCCCCGCCGACGCCGCCCCCTACCGGGTGCGCACCCTGGTGACGGGGCTGGAGAATCCGCGTGGGCTGACGATCGCGCCGAACGGCAACCTGGTGCTCAGCGAGGCGGGCCGGGGCGGCAGCGGGCCGTGCCTGGTCGTCGGCAGCGGCAACACCCTCTGCTACGGCACCACCGGGGCCGTCGGTCTGTTCGACCGCTCCACCAACGTCTATTCCCGGGCCCTCGCCAACCTGCCGTCCCTGGCGGTTCCGGACTTCCCCCCTGACCCAAATGGGATGGGCCCTGCCCCCTTCTCGGAAGGAACGGGCCTGGCGGACCTCACCTTCAACGCCTCGGGCCAGCTGTTCGGCGTCTTCGGCCTCGGCGCCGATCCCAACCTGATTCCCCCCGACAGCAGCCCCCTCTTCGGCAGGACGGTCGCCATCGACCTGGCCGCCGGCAGCCTGACGCCCCTGGCCGACATCGCCGGTTTCGAAGCGAGCCAGAACCCCGATGGCAGCCGGAATCCCGACGGCAGCGAGGATCTCAACAGCAATCCCTTCGCCCTGGTGGTGCGCGGGGACGACACCTACGTCACCGACTCGGGCGGCAACAGCCTGCTCAGGGCCGACGCTGCCAACCAGGTCTCGCTGGTGAACGTGTTCCCGGAGGAGCTCGTCGACACCTCCCACCTGCCGTTCCCCTTCCCGTTTCCCGAAGTCCCGGCCGAAGCGGTGCCCACCGGCATGGCCATCGGCCCCGACGGGGCGCTGTACATCACCCAGCTCTCCGGCTTTCCCTTCGCCCCCGGGAGCGCCGATGTGTTCCGCTACGACTTCATCAACCCGGTGACCAGGTTCGCGGGGGGCTTCAGCAACCTGATCGACATCGCCGCCGGTCCGGATGAGGCGCTCTACCTGCTGCAGTACAGCGATGATTTCTTTGGCCCCCCGTCGGGCCGCGTCCTGAAGCTGGGCCTCGATGGCAGCGTCCGCACGGTCTTCGACGACCTGGTCAGGCCCACGGGCCTGGCCGTCGGCCGCGACGGAACGATCTACGTGGCCAACGACGGCGACGGGGTGAACGGCCAGCTGCTCGCCCTCACCCCTTCGCCGGTGCCCGGCCCCCTGCCCCTGCTGGGTGTCGGCGTCGCCTTCGCCCAGGCCCGGCGTCTGCGGCGCCGCTGCAGGGGCCTCAGCTCCGCCAGGGCACGGCGACCAGCGCCTCCAGCGACTGCCAGCGCCCTCGATCGTCCGTCACCAGGGGGCTGAGGCCCACCGCCTCCAGGGCGGCGGCCACCCTCTCAGGAGTGATGGCCTCCGGAGCGATGGCCTCCTCGGCACCGGCCGCGGGCCCGGCCTCCAGCGGCAGCACCAGCACCTGCTGCTCGGCGGGATCGGCCATCACCCGCAGGTTGAGGTCGGGCAGTTCCCGCTCGAAGTACAGCCGCCGCATCCGGGCCGTGAGCGCCGGACCCAGGGCCGCCGCGAAGGCCTCCAGGGCTCGGGTATCGCCGGAGCAGCCGCAGCTGAGGGCCAGCCAGATCAGCAGCTTGGCCCAGCTCTCCGCCGTCCAAAGGGGCGGGAAGCTCTGCCGGTGCTGGCGCACCAGCTCGGCGATGGCGAAGTCGAACAGGGTGCCCTGCAGGGAGGCCACCGATGGCAGGGGTTCCTGATCCATCCGGCCATCCTGACGGCCAGGCGGCAAACTGCAGGGGCAACGACCGTCCCTGGAGACGCCCGATGGCCCTCGATCTGAACGATCCTGAGCTCGAGTTCGCCGATCTCGTCACCGCCTACCAGAGCTGGGTGATGGCCGTGATCAACGACGAGAAGCTGGGGGGCGACAAACTCCTCACCGACGACATCGCCGACGACGCCCTGAACGCCATGCGCTTCCTGCCGGACGTGGTGACCAGCGCCATCGAGACCACCCTGGCCCGCGTCTACGACGTGGACCCCGACGAGCTGGCCGAACTGCTCTACCCCGAGGACTGAGCGGCGCTCTGGGGGCGGCCGCGGGCAACGCCCCTAACCTCCCCATGTGATCCCCCTCCTCCGCCCCTCCCCCACCCCGCCCGGCCAGGGCAGACGGCGGGTCGCCATCGGAGTCATCGCGGCGGGCCTGGCCCTCCCCCTGGGGGGCTGTCAGAGCAGCCCCCTGCAGCCGATGCTGCGCCCCCTCCAGGGCACCCTCTACATCGCGGTGGGGGTCAGCCAGGACGCCCTGGACACCGAGCTGCAGAAGGAGATCAGGATGCGCACGACCCTGCTCCAGACGAACTTCCGCACCCTCCAGCCCAGGGTGCGGCTGCAGGTGGAGGTCATCCCCGAAGAGAGCCTGCGCAACGAACTCCTCGTCCGCAACCGCACCGGCCTGAGCCCCGACCTGCTGCTGGTGAACGAATCCACCGCCCGGGAGCTGGCCCGGGAGCGGCTCATCAACACCGTGTCCTTTCCGACCGTGGTGCTGGACCAGCTCGATGCGGGTTCGGTGGTGCGGGTGCGGCGCAGGGACGGCACCCTGGCGGGCATCCCCATGGAGCTCCAGCCCCAGGTGGCCTGCTTCGATCGGCGCCGCGTCAGGCGCAGCCCCACCAGCCTCGATGAGCTGCTGGCCTTCAGCGCCAAGGGGATGGAGGTGGGGCTGTCCCTCGATGCGGTCAACCTGGCCTGGACCCTGGGTCCCCTCGGGGCGATCGACGCCTTCAGCGACCTGCTGGCTGGAAAGCCGGCGACCCCGAAGACCCGGCAGGGCCTGCGGGGCTGGCTGGAGTGGCTGCGCATGGCCGACCAGCAGCAGCACCTCACCGTGTACCCCACCGAGACGGAACTGCTCAAGGAGCTGATGGCCGGTGCCCTCGACTGGATTCCGTGCCGCAGCATCAACATCACCCGGCTGCGCTCGCGCCTGGGCGACAACCTCGGTGTCGCCCCCCTGCCGTCGGGGCCGTTCGGTGAAGCCAGCCCGGTCACCCGGGAGCGGGTGATCGCCTTCGGCGTCAACTCCAGTCCGGACCAGCGCCAGCTGGCCCTGGCCCTGGCCCGTTTCGCCATCAGTCCCCTTCACCAGCGGGACATGATCCTGCGCAACCAGTACGTGCTGCCGGTGAACCGGGAGGTGGCACCACCGGTGCGCAGTTCGTCGGTGGTGGCGGCCATGGTGGAGGGCCGGCAGCAGTCGATGGATCGCGCCACGATCCGCCTCGAAGCGAGCAGCAAAGGGCAGCGGGAGGGGTGGCAGGCCCTGCTCACCCGCTACCTGTTCGATGATCTGAGCCAGCCGGCGGCCCTTGAGGCTCTGGTGGAACTCCTCAGTGCCAGGAAGTCCCGATGAACCTGCTGCTGCTGGAGATCGCCGGCTGGTTCGGCTACCTGCAGCGCCTGGAGGTGCGCGTGCAGGTGATCCTGCTGCTGCTCGTCTTCTTCGGCCAGGGGCCGCTGGGCCGCCGACTGGTCCCCCGCTTTCCCCTAGCCGGCCGGCCCTCGGTGATGATCATCGGCCTGCTGGGCCTGCTGTCCCTGGCCCTGGCCCTGGCCGGCCAGCCCTTCGGCCTGGTGCTGCTCGGACTGCTCCTCTACCTGGGCTGGCTGGGTCTGGGGGGGGTGCGTCTGCTGCTGGGCCGGTTCATTCAGCACCAGCAGATGCAGGTGCTGGAGACCCGCCTGATCCGCCCGGCCTACCTCCTGGTCGCCACGCTTCTGGTGATCCGGGTGTTCGACAACCCCCAGGATCTGGCCCTCATCCCCATCGGCCAATGGTTCGGTTCCGAGGTCACCCTGGGCAACTTTCTGCTGGCGGTGCTGATCGTCTACATGCTGGCCATGGGCACCGGGCCACCCGCCCAGGGTGTGGCCTGGCTGGTGCAGCGCTGTGTGGGGATCAGCAACGGCAGTCGCCGGGCCCTGGCCCTGATGATCCGCTATGCGGCGGTGGCCGTCGGCATCGTCTGGGCCCTCGATCACGTGGGCTTCAACCGCACCGCGATCCTGGCGGTCGCCGGAGGGCTTTCGGTGGGCCTGGGTTTCGGCATCAAGGAAGTCTTCTCGAACTTCGTCAGCGGTCTCTGGCTGTTGTTCGAAGGCTCGGTGCGGCCGGGGGAGGTGCTCTTCATCGACGGTGATCCCTGCGAAGTGCGCAGCCTCGGCCTGCGGGCGGCGGTGCTCTGGCGCGACCGGGACAACGCCGAACTGGTGATCCCGAACCAGACCTTCTTCACCAACACCACCGTGACCTACACGGGCACCGACACCCTGCGGCGCAGCCAGGTGCTGGTGAGCGCCGCCTACCACCACGATCCCGACGAGGTCATCACCCTGCTGGAGGCCACGGCCCGCGGCCAGAGCCGGATTCTGGCCACCCCGGCACCGAAGGGCCTGCTGCTCCGTTACGGCGATTCCTCCATCGACTATGCCCTGCGTTTCTGGATCGCCAACCCGATGGATAACGTCTCGATCTGCAGTGAAGTGCAGGCCGCCATCTGGCGGGCCTTCCGGGACCGGCAGATCGAGATCCCCTTCCCCCAGCAGGTGCAGTATCGGGTCGAGGGTCCACCCAGAAGCTGAATCTGGCTCCCCTGGCGATCGCAGCCCCGAGTTGTACAATTGTGATCAATACCCACCGCCATTGCATCATGCTCAAAGGTGCCGATCTGCTCGCCAAGGTGAAGGAGCTTGGCGATGCTTCGAAGTCCGATCTGGTGCGCAGCTGCGGCTACGTGAGCACCAAGAAGGACGGCAACGAGCGCCTGAACTTCACGGCCTTCTACGAAGCCCTTCTCGATGCCAAGGGCATCAACCTCGGCGACGGCGTCGGCAAGGCGGCCACGAAGGCCGGCCGCAAGCTCGGCTATACCGCCAAGGTCCAGTTCAACGGCAATCTGCTGGTGGGCAAGGCCTACACCGCGATGCTGGGCCTCGAGCCGGGCGATGAATTCGAGATCAAGCTCGGACGCAAGGCGATCCGGCTGGTGCCCGTTGGCGGCTCCGACGACGACGAGTGAACCGCAACCGCTGACAGCCGCTCCGTGAAGCTATGTGCGGTTCAGCGCTGTAGCCGTCGCTTCCGTTCTAGACAAAGGGTGCGGGGCGGGGAGATTGATCAACTCCCAAAGCTCCGGCAAAGTAGCCCCCCTCGGGTCATGCTCGAGGGGGGCTACGCGTTTGCAGGCAGGGGCCCTGTGCTTTGGAATGCACACGGCGGGCAGAATCGTCAACCAATTCGCAACCTTCTGTTACGTTGAAGGCTGATGCGTGGTTCGACCCATGCCTTACCCCACCTCCCACCCGGCAGCGGCCCTGCACCCCGGCAGCTTCGTGGCGCTCGGCAGCCGCCAGGGCGGCACCTACCAGGTGATCAGCATCGACGAGGAGAACGACAGTTGCTGGGTGCGTCGCTGGCCCCTCACCCGCCACGGCTCCCCCGCCTTCTCCGCCGCCCTGCCGGATCTGCGCCCCCTGCACCGCCTCCCCCACTGAGCCTGTTTCCCTTCCCCACCACCGGAGCACGCCCATGATCCCGATGGGTTTCGTCATCACCTCACGGCTGTTCTGCCGCGCCGGCCGCCTCGCCCTGCTGGCGGCCTCCCTGGCCCTGGTCGTCGAGGCGCTGGATCTGGCGCTGGCCCATCCGGGATCCTGAGCGCCCGTCCAGGGTGCCCTGGGTACCCTGAGCCGATGGCAGCGACGCACCGGGAACAGCGCCCATGACCGAGGGCATGGCAGCCGCATCAACCCTGGTGGAGCTGCTGCAGCTTCCCTTCATGCAGCGGGCCCTGCTGGGGGGGCTGCTCAGCGGCGCCCTCGGGGGCGTGCTGGGGAGCTTCGCCGTGCTGCGCCAGCTCTCCTTCTTCAGCGACGCCCTGGGCCATTCCGCCCTGCTCGGCATCACCCTCGGCCTGCTGCTGGGCATCGATCCCACCCTGGTGCTGATCCCCTTCGCGGTGCTGTTCGCCCTGATGACGAACCAGCTGGTGCAAGGCAGCAAGCTGCCGGCCGATGCCCTGCTGAACATCGTCTACTCCTCCTCGCTGGCCCTGGCCGTGGTGGCCCTGAGCCTGCTGCGCGTCTACAAGGGCGGCATCCAGCAGCTCCTGTTCGGCGACATCCTGGGCGTCACCTGGCTCGACCTGGCCCTGATCGGGGCCCTGCTCGTCGTCACCGCCGGCTACCTCACCCTCACCCGGCGCGACCAGGTGCTGCTCACCCTTGATGAACCCCTGGCCCGCTCCCGGGGGGTGGCCGTCTCCCTGCACCGACTGGTGTTCCTGGTCCTGCTGGCGGTGGTGGTGGCCATCTCCGTCAAGGCGGTGGGGGTGCTGCTGATCAGCGCCTTCGTGGTCATCCCCGCCTGTGCCTCGCGGCTGGTGAGCCGGCGCTTCGGCACCTACGTAGCCCTCTCCGCTGGACTGGGGGCCAGCGGCGCCGTGCTCGGCCTGCTGGCGTCAGCCGCCTTCGCACTCCCCTCCGGCCCCTGCGTCGTGATCGCCCAGCTGGTGGCCTTCCTGGTCGCCCTGGCGATGGCCCCGCTGCGGGGCCGGGCGGCGACGCCCTGACGGCCGATCCGCCAGGAGGCGATCAGCTGGACGGGTCGAGGTGACCCGTCTTGACCCAGATCAGGCAACCGCGGCTGCTGAAGGGCGCATGGCGACTGCCGGCCGGGTTGCGCAGCCAGGTGCCGGCCGGGTAGGCCCCCTGCTCGTCCTCGAACACCCCCTCGAGCACGAAGATCTCCTCCCCTCCGGGATGGGCGTGGAGGGGGAAGCGGGTGCCGGGTTCCCAGCGCACCAGGGCCACGTGCTCCAGGCCGAAGCCGTGCAGGGGCAAGACGCTCAGGCCGGCCACCAGGCCGGGCACGAAGGTGGCGTGGCCGGTGTCGATCACCACCCGCGCCAGGTCAGCGGCGTCCATCTGGCGCAGCTTCACCAGGATCGTGCAGCCGCCCTCACTGAAGGGGGCATGGGCGGAGCCGACCGGGTTGCGGACGTAGGTGCCGGGGCCGTAGTCGCCGTACTCATCAGAGAAGATGCCCTCGAGCACGAGGAACTCCTCGCCGCCGCCGTGACCATGGGGGGAGAAACGGCTGCCCGGGGCGTAGCGGACGATCGAGGTGGCCCGGGCCACTTCGCCACCATCGCGCTCCAGCAGGCGCCGCTCCACCCCGGCCAGGGGTGAGGGATGCCAGGGCAGGGCCCCGCTGTCGACGACGGCCCTGCGGCCCCGGTCGGCATGGAGCTGGGTGGGGAAGGGGGCGGGGGCCATGGTTCAGAGGGAGCTGGTGAGCAGCATCGGGCCCCTGGGTGCCGGGCTGTTGGGATCGCCTTCGACGCTGACGCTGACGGCGCTGGCCTGGCTGGTGGGGGAGAGGGGGATGGGCATGGCCACCTGACCGCGGGCGTTGGGCACGAAGTGGACACAACCGACGGTCTTTCCGCCCACGGTGGCCCAGAGGCGGTAGGTGCGCTGCGGCGGCAGGGGGGGGAGGTGGCTGAGGGTGAGCAGGTTGTGGCTGCGGTTGCCAGTGACCAGCACCTCACCGACAGCCTTCTGGCCGGGCTGCACGGCCTGCAGCGGCAACAGGCGGGGATCGGCGAGCGGTGCCGGCGCCAACTGCCGCTGCAGACCCGCCAGCTGCTGGCGGGTCTGGTGCAGCTCGCCGGCCAGCACCAGCAGGCCGGCCGCCAGCAGGGAGGGCACCAGCC
>NZ_JAYGHZ010000026.1:0-13291 GCF_034931285.1 Synechococcus sp. BA-120 BA3 | reverse complement strand
CCGCATCCCGGGAGCTCTGCTCCAGAGGTGACAGCACCGCGGTCATGGCGCTGGGCCTGGTCAGTGGCTCGCAGAGGGGGGCCAGATTTCGTGTCGCATCTGGACCAGTTTTCGCTGTCGCCTGACAAGCAGCGGACATCCGCGGGAACTTGGCGGATTGGATGGCCTCATTGAAGGAACGACGTTAGTCCGAGGTCGTCGTAGCCGAGGATTTCCTCGGGCGTCCGGTTGTCCTTCCGCGGTCGCGCTGCACGACGCAGGGCGATCTCATCGAGGCGATCGGCCTCTGGGTTGCGGATGTTCAGCGCCACCTGGTCTGCGTGTAGACAACCGACACTCAGTGCGGACGCCCCCTGGGCTGTTCGGCCTGCCCTAGGCGTGGCTATGGGTGCCGGTGGGTTCTGTGGGCGGATCCGGCGTTCTGTACAGGCTGTACAGGTCTGGGATCTGGCCGGGCGGACAGGGTCGGTCTCGCTCAGTTCTCCGCTTCGAGCCGTGCACGTTGCCAACTGCGGCCGTCGGCAAAGCGACGACGATGTCCATCACGCCCGTGCGCTCGTTGATGCCATCCGGGCTGTGACGCGTTGGCGGATGTCTGGAGCTTACGGCTGCTGTTGGGAGGGCAGGGGTTCAAGGAGATAGGGCTTGATGACTGATCGAACAGCCCGCTTCAAGGCGGTCTTTGTCAGGGGCTTGCCAATGGTCTGTCGTAGCAGCCACCTGAAGAAGCCAGAGCGCCGCTTCGCATCAATCGGATCTAGATACTTGCTGTTGAAGAAGTCGACCAGTGAATCGACACGTGCATATAACTGATTGGCAATCTCCTCGCGGCGTTCTGGAGCAACCTGGACCATGAGATGGCGAAGCTCCTCTCCGTGATCGCGCGTGCTGCGTCCATGCGCGTCTTCGTAGATTCTTGGCTTAGCCAACTCGGCATACTTCTCACGAACGTCTTTCCAGATCTCTGTTTCATACTCTCCATAGCCCTGCGGCATCAGTTCTTGGTCGCGGGTACGTGTCCGGTGAGATAGAGGCCTTGGGGGTGAGTCTGCTCCTTGCTCCTTGTCCACTGGCCAATCGATCTCTGGCATCGTTGCATCGAGGGACATGAAATCGTTAATCAGGTGATCGAAGCTGCCATTGCGTAGCTTCTGGCGGGCATTCCGCCGGCCCATGTTGTAGTCGTGAGCTCGGAAGTCGTACTCCAGAAAGCCAGCAAATGCTGAAAAGGTATCCCCGATCAGAGAGGCCTCGGTGGCCGTCACGGTGAGGAGCTTTCCGGTGAGGCCTTCGGTGACCCATTGTTGAAAGCGTGATTGGCCAAAGATGGCACTGACGAGCCCAGTAGCCATGGCGATCAGATCATCCTCCTTGTTGAAGAATGGATCGGCATCAATCGTGCGCTTGCCGGGGGCTACGAAAAGGTAGCTGCGATCGGCATCGGCATGCCCTGCATCAAGGACTTCCGTCAGATTGGCGGCCATCCCTACGGGCTCGTTTTCAAAAACGCCACCATCGGTATAGAGATAATTACCACCATAGAGTTTATCGCCGGAGGTGGATTTGATGCTGCTGTCCCTGGTGGCCATCATGCTCTGTTTTGAGCCACCGCTACGGACGATGCGACGGGCCCGGAAGGCAAAGGGAAAGGCTCCTGAAGACAGGGCCATCTCCCGAAGGATTCCCCAGCTGCAAGTGTTGTGCATGGGCTTCCACACCACCTTTCGACCCCTCATCTGTGGCTCCATTTCGGTGAGCTGGATGGCCTGCCCGTGCTGCAGGCGGCAGACGAACTGATCCTTGTAGCGGGAGTAGGCAAAGGATTCGTTGCTCCCCGAGCCAGGAATCTCCTGCTTGTAGCCATTCAGATTGGACATCGCAAAACCAACCTGCAGAGACTTCGCTGCTGCCGGATGGGGATCCAGGGCAAGGCCTGGCTCATCGGGAATCGATTGGCTGCCGATATCATCGATGACCGCAGAGCTCAGCAGGGAATACCGATGCTCATCAGGGTGCACCTTTAGAAGTTCATCGATGGATACATTCTTCACCCAGGCATCGAACAGAGGATTGCCTTCGTAGGGATGCCGCAATCTAGTTCCACCGAAATACAACTGTTGGCTGAGGATGGCGGCGGTCATGGCCCCTGCGGAGGCTCCTGTGATGACATCAATCTCCACACGGTCTGGATGGTCGCTACCGACAGACTCGTTGTGCAGAGCGATGGCCTCCAGCAACTCGTACATCACACCCGCCTCATAGCTCCCAAGCGAAACGGCTCCGGAGATCACGATGGCGAGCTTCCGAGGCATAGGCTTCTGCGTCATCGGAGTGATTCAGATCCGTTAACCTTGTGAGGTTGATGAGTGGATGTCAAGTGCGAGGATCACCTTGTGAGCGCGCGCTACAGCATTCTCAAGCTATTGCGATCCGCAGGTGGCCAACCCCGGCATCAGGCGGCAGATGGGCTGGTGCAATGGCGCGTCCGGCGGCAGCCAGGGTGAGCAGGGTGGCCGACAGCAACAGGGCCTGCTGATGATCGCCCGCGACAGCGCGGCGATAGAAGGGAATTGCAGCGGCCGGCTCGCCGCCGCTGCGCAGCAGCTCAGCCATGCCGAGCACGGCGGCGAACTGGTCGGGCTGGCGCTGGAGGATGGCCTCCAGAATCCGCCGGGCTTCGGCGTGCTCGCCGAGCTGGCGCAGGCAGCGGGCGGAGGCGGCCTGCAGGTTGGCGTCGTCCGGGGCGTGGCTCAGGGCCTGGCGGAAGAGGTGGAGGGCGGCGGCAAAGCGGCCCTGGCATAGGCGGCTTCCTCCTCCTGGATCCAGTCGGCCACGTTGTCCGCCGGCGGTCGCGAGGACGGTGGGGCCATGGTGGCATGACTCTCAGGCACCCTGGGACGCATTGAGACGCTGGCTTGTTAGGCCAGGCATCAGGCGGCAGAGGGGCTGTGGTGTAGGGGCGCTCCTGGCGGTAGTCAGAGGGGTAAGGCGCCCCGAAACGGGGAGACGGGAGCCACCGGAGTGGATCATGGGCAGGGTCGTGCCACAGCGAGGTGGCGTCCATGGCCTCTTCTCCCTAGGCTGCCTCAATGACTGGCGAAGCAGCCTTGGCGCAGGTCGGAATCCGCCCGCAGCTGATGCCCAGTGAGAGGGTGCTCGCACTGCACGATCTTCATCGCACGTACAGCAGTTTCAGCGAGTTTCAGCCGGAACTGGCCGAGCTGCTTCAGCAGGGGAAACTGCTGGACGAGTCTGTTGCGGTGACCCAGATGCTGGGATTTCTTGAACCCCTCACGGGCGAACATATCCCGCCGGAGGCCCTTCAGATTCAGGGGCCCAACTACCGCGAATCTTTGGTGGCGAACGGGTTGCTGAGCCGGAATCGGGCGGTGCTTCGTGTATTGGAGGCGACTTGCGGCTCCTTGGAAGCCCTGGCGCAGCTGGACGTGTATGTAGTGGAGGCGTTGAGTTCTTTTGCTCTGTGGATGCGGCGACACCTTGGAGCCCCCAGGCTCACCTGCAGCGAGTTCCTGGAAGATGCGGAACTGGCCACCAGCGAGGTTCTGCACCAGGACCTCTGCGCCCTGACCTTCCCCGAATCCAGGTTTGATGTCGTCCTTTGCAACGAGCTGTTCGAGCATGTGCCTCAGCTGGAGTTGGCCTTCCGAGAGATCGCCCGGGTCCTGCGGCCAGGAGGGCGGCTGGTGGCCACCTGCCCATTGGCTTTCGGGCAGCTGGATTCGATCCTGAAAGCGCGATACGACCCGGTGACCCATCAGACGGAGCTGCTTGGGGACCCTGAGCGGCATGGAGATCCGATCCGGCCAGTGGGCGGCTCTCTCGTCTACCGCATTCCTGGGTGGGACGTTCTCGATCAACTGCGTGCCGCGGGCTTCGCTGCGGTGCAGATGCATCACATTGCCAGCTGGAAGCATGGCGTGCTGGGATCGGATCTACCTGGTGTGCTGGTGATCGAAGCGAAGCGGTAGATCACCCGCCCTGATCATCCTGTGTTGATTGACACATCTTTCCAGTCGGTTCTGGGGTCGGAACATTTCATCAAAGCTTCATCAGGCTGCCATGCCCATCACGGGGATGCGAGGTCTTTGGGGATTATATTCTCTTGGCATCCATCCGGTCCACCATTGGATTGCGCTTGACTTTGACCGTTCATTCTCTAGATCGGAAGTCACTGCAGATCAAGCTTCTGCACAATCCGGAATCCCAGAGCGACTGGGATCGTCTGGCCGCCTATGCAGGAGGTCATCGGGCTACGGGTCGTCCCGCTGATCCAGCTTCGGAAGGCGACACTGACATCGCTGGAAAGCCATCCCCACCGAGTGCCGACCCTGACCCTGACCCTTCCTCCCAGCTCCCGCCCACGGGTGGCTTTGTTGAGCCCGGCATCGAGCAACTGAGTTCCGAGGCCCTGTTCCGGCGGGCCAAGCAGCTGGTGGATGGGGAGCGTTTCGGCGAGGCCATCGAGCTGACGAATCGCTGGCTGGCCGCCACAACGGAGGAATCGTCGGACCCGATGCTGGCGTTCATCCGAGCCCACGCCCACCGGCAGAGCGGGCGAACGGAAGAGGCGCTTGAGATTCTGCGCCCGTATCGGGACCAGGCCAGCAACCCCTGGATCCCCTTTGAGCTTGGGTTGATCCACAAGGCCCTGGGACAGGCGGAAGAGGCTTACCTGTGCTTCCGCGAGGCCAAGGGCCTCCAGCCTGATTTCACCTGGGCCTCGATCGAGGCCAGTCGCACCACGGTGGATGGCAACGTTCCCCTCGGCCGTCTTGATGCGATCACGGCCCAGGCGTGTGACACGGGCGCCCCCGTGGATGTGCATCTCGATCGCAGCCTGCGCTGCGGTTCCCTGCTGCTGTTGATCGGCTGGTGTCGGGAAGCCTTCCCCAGCGGCAGCCTGTTCCGGCTGAGCGATCCGCTCATGCCTGGTGCCCATGCCGTCGGATCGGGTACGTTCTATCACCGGCCTGACGTGTGCCAGGCCCTGGCTCTGCCGGAGCACCAGCGGCATGGCTTTGCCACTCTGATTGACTGTTCCGGCTTCCGGCGTTGGTCGGAACTCGGCCGGTTGGTGTTGATCGTGGAGCCAGAGGGCGAAGACAAGGCACGTCCGACCTCCGCGGAACTCTGCCTGGCGGAGGTACCGGAAGAAACCAGTGCGCCGCGCTTCTTCGAAGCCGCACTGGGCGTGTTTCGGGTGTCGATCGACAGTGGCAACCGCTGGCCGGATTCCCTGAGGCTGTTCACCCCGCAGACCGTCGTGGAAGCGTCGGGATTGTTCGCCCGGCACGTGGCCGCCGAGCGCAGCGATGTGGAGGTGCACTGGCTGACGCGCACCCCGCTGGCACGGCCACCAGTGGCGTCGGTGATTTTCGTGCAGCTGGGTTCCTTCCTGGCGGCTAAGCCGGCCATCCTGCAGTTGGCGAAATGTGGCTTGCCTTTGGAGCTGATCGTGGTGAACAACTCCCCCGAGCTCTTTTCGGAAACGTTCCACATTCTCGATCGGTTTGCCGATATCCGCAGCGGGTTACGAATCGGCATCCTCAACCGGGCCACGAATCTCGGCTTCTCGGCCGGGTGCAATCTCGGTGCCGCGCATGCCACAGGCGAATGCCTGCTGTTCCACAACAATGATCTGTTTGCCGACTCGGTGGCCGACTACCATCTTTTGATCCGGCGAGCCATGAGCGAACCGAATGCCATCCACAGTGCCTTTCAGTATTTCACAGACGGGACCCTGATGCAGGAGGGCCTCACCGCCACCCGACTCACAACGGCAAAGTCTGGAGCCATTCCCCTGTTCAATGGCTTTTCCGTGGGCCGTAACCAGACCCGGGCTGATGTGATCGCCTGTTCCGGTTCGCTGATGGCCATGAGTGCGCCATTGTTTCATCACCTAGGTGGTTTCAGTGAAGAGATCATCTATGCCCATTTCGAGGATTTCGATCTTTGCCTGAGGGCTCGCCAGGAGGGTATTCCTGTGCGGGTATGGGATGACATCAAGTTCTATCACGCAGAGGGCACGGGTTCTGTTGCCCCTTATCACCTGAGCGGGACGACCAGCCATGTGAATCGGCTGCTGTTTTCCCTGAAGTGGCGGCGAGAGCTGGAAGCCATGGATCTGCCCGTGGAGTATTCCCTATGAGCCAGTACGACCTGGTGATCCTGAGCCTGTTCCATCCCAAGGTGGTGCATGGCGGTGCACAGCAGTGCGCCTATGATCTGTTTTTGAATCTGCGCAAGTACTCCAATCTGCGTGTGTGCTTCATCGGCGCCACCTCTCCCCAGACAAACCTGCGCACCAAGGCTTCGGCCTATCTGCGCAAGGTGCCCGGAGCAGAAGACGAATACTATTTTTTCACCGGCGAGTACGACTACTTCTGGCATAATTGCGTCGATTCACGGGCGATCAAGGATCTCACCCTGTTCTTGCGCAGGCTTGAGCCACGCTCGGTGTTTCTTTCGCATTACATGCACATCGGCATCGATCTGCTGGGGCTGTTGCGTTTTGCCTTGCCAGAGGTGCACATCAGCGTGGGATTGCATGAAATGCTGTTCGCCTGCCTGGCTGATGGCCAGATGGTGAAGAAGACGAACGGTGGACTGTGCAGCAAGGCCGAGCCGGAGCTCTGCGCCATGTGCTTTCCCCACATCACCGCTGATACGTTCATGGCCCGACACAAATACAACGTGGATCTGCTGGAGATGGCCAACAGCTACATCGTCCCTGCCAGGCATCTCGGCGGCGTGCTGGTGAAGGAGATGGGCGTTGATCCACAGCGTGTCCACGTGATCAACCATCCCATTGATCTGGATCGCTACCCGGCGCCCGAGCCGGAGCCCACGAGGTTGAAGGCCATCCGTTTCGGTTTCTTCGGTCAGTTCGTCGACAACAAAGGAATCCACGTGCTGCTGAAGGCCGGTGATCTTCTCAACCGCAGCCAGCCCCTCAGGCCCTTTCAGATCGTCATCAATGGCGGTAATAAGAACTTCGCCTCCGGTGAGTATCAGCGCAAGGTGGAAGGGCTGATCAGCGACAGCCACGCCTGGGAGCATGGGGAGGTGGTGGAGTTGGGAGGCTACACGCACGATGAACTCATCCGACGCATGGCCGGCATTGATGTGGTGGTAGTCCCTTCCACCTGGCCGGAGGTTTTCGGGCTGGTGGTGACCGAGGCCTTTGCCTGCTATAAGCCGGTGATTGCGGCCTTCATCGGGGGGCTGGCGGAGCGCGTACAGCACGGTGTCGATGGCTATAACTTCGTGGCCAGAGATGCTGCTGATCTTGCGGCAAAAATGGCATTATTTCTGGAGATGGAACAGGATAAGTATCTGGAGATGGCTCATGCTGCGCATCAGACTGCCAGCCGGCTCAGTCCGAAGCGGGCGCTGGAGAGTTACTTCAAAGCTCTCTCGATCGGAGAAGCAGCATGATTCATATCACTGTGGCTGCTCCTATGGGCATCGACTCAGTCTTTTTTAGTTTCATTGAGCGATTGGCTATGGTGAATGGCCATGCCTGTGTGGATCCACCTGCCCAGCAGTTGGATGATGTGGAGCCAAGAGAGTGGATTGACGAGATGATAAGGAGTACTAAGCACTATTTTTTGATTGGTTATCGTTACCCACCTCTTTACTGGAAAACGCTTGTTGAGCAGGCAGGTACTGTTTGTCTCTTGGCTGATCCGAATGGAGTCGCTCGGCAGGTAGAGCAGATCAGGCTTAAGCAGCTGGATTCTGGTCTTGACCTTGATACTTCGGCAAGCATTCAACTTGTGCGTCATGCCATAGACGCTTCTATTGAGCTGGCCGAATGGTCTTTCGCCGACGATAGATCAAGCCGTTGGATTGTTGCTCCTGCGGCTTCGTTTCTTCGTCACCCCAGAGAAGGCTTTACTCGTCTTGAGCACTTTTATCGCAATGCTGGTGTGGCCATTCCAGAGTCATGTGCAAACCAATTTAGTGAGGAAGCACTACCTCATCTGAACTCTGGCTATAGTCCAGCCCACGAAACAGTTTCTGAGATTCGCAAGCTCCTTACGATGGGGAATGCCACTCCTAGGAGACTTCAGGCAGTCTCGGCTCTGTTTTACGACTATGGCTAGTGGAATATAGGGAATACTTTGTTTCCGCATCGAATCAGCGGCGCAGTGCAAGTGAGTTGGTTTGATGCCATCCGGCGTATGGGAGGTTTGCTTTATGGTCTTGCTGCTTCATAGTGCATTTCATAGTATGATAGCCTCATCTCCTGCACGCTCTATTGCATCATTTAGCTTGGTTTGTTTGATGAACGTCTGCCGCGCTGGTCGATACACGCTGTCATCCTTCTCTGATTTTGCTTGGACAGTTATTCAACTCTTTTCGATGCACTGGAACACGAGCTAAGACAATCAACTCTGCATCTGAAATGGTGACACCTATTCTGCATTCTGATTCCTACAATGCTTGATCTTCACGGCGTTTCAATTGTTCCGCTCGTCTCTTATGGCAGAAGTGGCTCAACGGTTTTCATGAAGGCGCTGAAGGCGCTAGGTTGCTCAGTACATGGTGGAGCTCCGTATGAAGATCGAACATGCCAAATGGCTCTCCTTAGCCATTTAGCTGGTTTAGGAGGGTTAAGTTCTATTCATGACTCGGCACTTTCTGTTGGCGACGTATTGGCTAAGAATGCCTTCTTTAACTCTCACTTAATCTCTGTAGGTTCATCTCCATTCGTTGAGTTCTTTCCTCACTTCAGTGCCTTTGCAAAGCAGCTTGCCGAGACTGGGACTTCATTAATTGCGGAGAAGTTTATTGGTGTTGATCTTCTTCAGGCAAGCGTGGGTTTTTTACCAAATGGCCAGTTAAGGCCAATCCTTCTTCAGAGGGATCCTAGGGATATCTTTCTGTCAGTTAAAGGTTTCAACGCAAAGCGCGGATATCGCAGTTTTAATGATGTTGGTGATGATGAAATGCTATTTCGCATTATTTGTGCTTTTGCACGTCAGTTGCAGGTCATATCTTCGAACTTGGAGAGCTGCCTTGTCTTCTATGAAGATCTTGTCAAAAGTCCGTCGGTTGTTATTGATTCCATTGCTCGATTCTTGGGAATCGAGTCTAGTGCGGATCTTATTGCAGAAACTGTTTCCGCAATCCAGCCACGAAGCGAATCAGACTTGCAGCATATGACCAGCAATAGTATCTCATCTACGGTCAAGCGTTGGGAGACACAGGCATCGCCAGAGTATCGTGCTATCTTTGAAAAACATGATGACAAGCTATCGAGTATATCCCGTTATGTCTAAAGCTGCGAATGCGTGGCTTCCGTGAGGTGCATTCTGCGACTTTCTTTTGGTTTATCGGAGACACCTCAAATGTGTGTAAGCTTCAAAATCATAGTCTCCTTGGTGCTCTCTGGGGTGCTCTCTGGCAAGCCTGCTAGGCATCTACTTCTTTTGCGCATTCAGTAAGATGTTTCGATGTGAGGCAGTATGGATCGTGGGGATCTGGCGTTCAGGTTCGCCGTAAGCTGCGAATTGCTTTCATGTAGTGCCACGTCATATCATCTAGTTGATGGATTGTCTTTGGGATAAGTCTAGTACTGCCATTCAAATATGTGAAGGATTGGAAAGCCTGCTCAATTGCCGCGAAGATCTACCAACTGCAGTCTGAAGGAGAGCGCCGCGGATGCCATGCGTTCGTTGCCGCTCAACCCGTCGCCAGCGCCAGGAGCCGCTCCGCCAGCCCGTACTTCTCCTGCTGGCGGTTGCAGGCCACCAGCCAGCGATGCCGCCGGTAGAAGGCGATCGAGGCGCCCAGCTGCTCCTCCAGCGTCCAGCTGTTCTCCCAGTCGCGCCGCCCCTCGGCGGCCGCCCACGCCGGCAGGGCGAGCGCCTGGCGCGTCCAGGGCAGGATGGCGTGCCGCTGCCGGCCCAGTTGCTCCACCGGGCTGCCCAGGCCAGGCCGTTCCCCGCCTGGCTCCTGCCCCAGCCGGCCGATCAGATCCTCCAGCAGCTTTTCCAGCACCTGGTTGCTGGGGTGGTTGAACGTGTGGAACAGCGCCATCGGATGGCCTTCCCCGTTGTGGTTCGCCTCCAGCCAGGGGGAGATCCGCAGGTCGCACTCCTGTTCCCGTCGCGCCAGCTCCTGCAGCGAGCGCCGGTGCCAGGCCTGCAGCAGCTCCTCCATCTCCGGGGTGCAGGCCAGCGCCAGGATCTCCTCGGCCTCCAGGCCGCGCTCGGCGGCCGCCATCGCCAGGAAGTCGTGATAGTCGCCCAGGGGAGATTCGCTGGCCAGGCCGGGCAGTTCGCCCCGGTCGTCGTGGGCGTAGCCGATCGTGGGGTGGTAGCCCTCGTAGTGCAGATTCGGCAGCACCACGGCGCCAGCCCCCTCCGGCAACAGGGCTTGCAGGGTGGCCCCATCCAGGCCGATGCCGTCGCGATAGCCCGGTGTGACGCGGTGCATCACCAGCACCTGCGTCTCACCCAGCACCCGGTGCAGCTCCGCCACATCCTCCGCCGTGGCCATGTGCACCGGTGCGCAGTAGTGGAAGCGATGGGACGGCAGGGCCCGCTCCAGCCCCAGAAAGATCGGGTGGCTCTGGCAGTTCCCCACGATCGTGATCAGGCTGTCCGCCGCGGGCCAGGGCGGGGCTCCGGCGCCGGCACCGGGTATCGCCAGAAACGCCTCCCGGTACACCGGCACCCAGTCCGGCAGGGGATCGTGATAGCCCCCCAGCGTCTCGAGCATCTTCAGGGCCGTGGCGCCCAGCTCCTGCCGTTGCAGGGCGGGGGTGTCGTCGTCGCGGCTGGTCAGTTGCCGATGGATCCAGATGGATCCGTAGCGGCAGAACTGCTCATGGTGGATCGCCACCCACTCCGCCTGGGGGGAGCCCTGATCCAGCAGGTGGCCGAACAGCCGTGCGCCCCAGCAGGCCAGGGCAATCGCCTCATCGGGGTCGCTCTCGGCCACCGCCAGCATCTGCTGGTGGCAGGCCAGGCCCAGATCCCTGAGCAGCTCCTGCTCGTCGGCCTCCAGGCTGGCCTCGGAGGCGGTCACCCCGTCCCACACCAGTTCCGCCACCCTGGCCAGGCCCTGGCGCCGCAGGCATTCCCTGGCCAGATCCAGACAGGCGGCCCGATCCCTGGGTGTTTCGGCTGGCAAAGGGGTGTGTGCCATCCAGAGGCTTCGGCCCCTCCGCCCCATCGATCAGGATCGGCCCATCATGGCGGCGACCCACGGGTGCCAGAGTTGCCCGTGCTGCACCGAAGCCATGGGTGACGCCCGCCAGCTCGCGGAGGCCTGCCGGCAGCTGTCATCCCTGGCCGTGCTCGAACCGGCCGAACGCGACCGGTTGCGCCAGCTTGGTGCCGCCGGCCATCAGCGGATGCTGGCCCTGCCCGAGGAGCAGCGCTACGAGGCGATCGCCATCGCCCTCGATGGCGCCCGGCTCTACCGCTGGCTGCAGGACACCAGCCCCGAGGAGCCCGACTGGGTCGCCGTGTTCGAGGAACAGTTCTGCCGCTATGGCGCGCTCTGGATCCAGGACCAGGGCCGATCCGATCCCCATCTGGCCGCACAGGCGCTGCCGCTGATTGATCGCCTGCTGCAGTTCCATCCGGCGCAGCACGACTGGATCCACGCCACCCGCCAGCAGCTGGAGCAGGCCGCTGCCCCCATCCCGCTGGGCTTCTTTGCACCGCCCCCGGCTCCAGCCCCCTTCCCCTGGCCGGAACCCCTCCACACCTACCGGCTCAGCCACCGGCTGGTCAGCAACGCCGTGGTGCTGCCCATCGGCGCCATTGCCGACGGGGAATGGTTCAGCGACTGCCTCCAGTACCTCCCCGCCGGCTGGCCCGAGGCCCCCTGGATCCAGCAGCTCGCCGGCTACCAGCTGCAGCGCGATGGCGACAGCCTCAGCCTCCGCCCCCTGCCCGATCCGGAGCCCGCACCCCTGCGGCTGGAGGGCACCTGGTGCGTTCTCAACGACATCGTCGGCCATCGCAACCTGGGCCACTTCTTCCACGACACCCTCCCCCAGCTGGCGGCCATCCGCCGGCTTTCCAGCGAGCTGGGGCCGTTGAAGCTGCTGGCCTGCCGCGAACGCTTCGCCAACCTCGCCCACCTGCGTCGGTTGCTCTGGCCTGGCGCGGTGCAGTTCCGGGACGAACTGCCGGCCTCCTTCAGCGTCGAGCGGCTCGTGCTCCAGCCGGTGGCCTGCAACGGCGGCAGTGGCTTCCACCCCCATCACCAGCGGGCCTGGACCTTCGCCATCGAGGACTACCGCGACGGCGTGGACCTGCTGCGCCGGGACCTGCATCAGCCCACGCCTCCCTTCGCGCTGCAGGATCACTGGATCTACTTCAGCCGCAATCTGGCGGCCCCCACCGAAGTTCCCCATGGCCGTGACTTCAGCAACCACGCCGAACTGCTCGAGCAGCTCAGCAACCACGGCGTGCTGATCCTCGACCCGGGATTCCACGACATCCGCGCCCTCCATGGCCTGATCAGCCGGGCCCGGGGCTTCCTCGGCATTCACGGGGCCGGCCTGGCCAATGCCCTGCTCGCGCCGGACGGCACCCCGGTGATCGAAATCCGCCCCCACGGCGGCGCCTGGCTGATGCTGGAACTGGCGGGCCGCTCCGCCGGCCTCGACTGGCAGGTGCTCAACTGCGCCGCCGATCCAGCCGTGCCAGGGCGCAGCGTGCTGCCCATTCAGGACCTGCTCGAGCGGCTCCGGTAGGCGCCTCAGCTCCGCACCCAGATGCAGCGACCCACGCGCTGCAGATGGGCTTCCAGTTCCTGGGAAATCTCCCGGCGCAAGGCCACATCCACTTGCCAGGGCAGCAGCAGCTCATCGATCGCCGCCATCAGCCGCAGCCGGTCCCGATGGCTGAGCTCGCGCCCCTCCAGGCAGAGGTCAATGTCGGATCCTTCGCGGTGACGTCCCATCGCCCGGGAGCCGAACAGCCACACGGCCTCCAGGTGGCCCTGGCTGTCGAACACCTGCTGCAGCCGCTGCTGGACCCGTTCAGGGATGCCGGGGATTGATCCCAACGCCACAGCCCCGCACCCAGTCGGTCACACCGCCCGGCCGGTCGATCAGCTCGATGCCCTCGGCGGCCAGTTCGCTGCGGATCCGGTCGGCGGTGGCGAAATCCTTCGCTGCCTTGGCGGCCCGTCGCGCTTCGATCCGTTCCTGGATCGCCACCCCATCGGCCGCCCCAGCCGCGGGCTCGGTGGCCGTCTCCGCCTCCAGGCCCAGCACCCCAGCCAGCTCGCCCAGCAG
>NZ_JAYGHZ010000025.1:0-13692 GCF_034931285.1 Synechococcus sp. BA-120 BA3 | reverse complement strand
CTCCCGGATCCAGCTGGCCGTCGCGGCCGGAGTGGAGCCCCGCCCGCGACGGCTGGGGCAGGCCGGGTTCGAGCTGCTCCAGCCGCTGCCGGTCCCAGGGGTCCAGGGGCAGGCCCAGGGACCGCTTGCGTGCCCCCAGTGCAGCGAGGCGTTCCTCCTCGGCCCCATCCGCCGCCAGCAGCAACACCCCGGAGCGGTAGGGGATCGGATGCCCCCGTTCGGTCAGCTCCTGGCGCCACTCGGCCCAGAGCCCGAGGCTGCGCTGACGCAGGTCCCAGGCCCGGCCCCGGTCCCGGTGGAAGCTGTCGGCCATCAGGACTCCGAGGGCGGCCAGGCTGCCGCTGCGCTCGGGGCCCTCGCCCGCGGCGGCTGCCTGGGCCGGATCGAGCAACAGCACCGCGTGGCCGCGGCACTGCAGCCACCAGGCGCAGGCCAGGCCCACGATGCCCCCACCGATCACGATGACGGAGCTGCCGGAAGACGCCAAAGGAGACCCTCCCGCCTCAGGAGGGGTTGCGGGGCCCGCCGGGGTGCGGATCAGGCGTCGCCGCTGGCGACCGGCTGGGGCGCGGGGGTGTTGGGCGAGGGGGCCGGCGGCACGGCGTTGGACACCTTGGCCTCGGCGCTGAAGGACTCGGCCAGGGCGATGGCCTCGGCCGGGATCACCTCGGCGTAGGAGCTGAAGCCGGTGGCCACCTTGATGTAGTCCTTGCGCAGGTTCTCGCCGTCCTGCAGACGGGCGGCCTCATCAAGCTTGGCCAGGGAGGCCTTCAACTTGGTGGCCCGCTTGGCGGCCTCGGCCCGGTCGGCCGGCAGCAGGCGCTGGTTGATGTAGAGCATCTGGCGACCCAGATCCTGCATCGGGCCGTGAATCAGGTTGCGGGTGAAGACCCAGTTGCGCTCGTTGACCAGATCGGCCAGTTCGGGCAGGCGCTCCTTCGCGGCCAGGAACCCTTCGGCCTGGCGGGCGATCAGGGTCATGTCCTCCGGGCTGATCGTCGGGGCCTTGCGGGTCTGGTCGCCCGAGCAGGCCACCAGGGAAACGCTGAGCACCAGGGCCACGGCAAGCAGGCTGAGGCGGCGCAGGACACCCATCAGGGAGAGGGGCGCGGAGATCGACGCTACGGCCATGGGACGGTGCTGTGACGTGACTGGCGCCGTGACTTTACCGGCCCGCCTGCGCCACCATGACGGTTCCGACCGATCCGTCCCGGAATCATCGATGCGTTCCCCCACGGCGATCCTGCAGCTGATCTGCCCCGATCGGCCAGGGCTGGTGAGCGAACTCTCGGGCTGGGTGGCCGCCAACGGCGGCAACATCCTCCATGCCGACCACCACACCGATGCGGGGGCCGGGCTGTTCCTGAGCCGGATCGAATGGGCCCTGGAGGGGTTCGGCCTGCCCCGTGAGGCGATCGTTCCGGCCGTGGGGGCCCTGGCGGGGCGCCTCGGCGGCGAGGGCCAGGTGCATTTCTCCGACGCCCTGCCCCGGGTGGCGATCTTCGCCAGCCGCCAGGACCACTGCCTGGTGGACCTGCTCTGGCGCACCCGCTCCGGCGAGCTGCCCATGCAGGTGCCCCTGGTGGTCTCCAACCACCCGGACCTGGAGGCGCTGGCGGGTGATTTCGGTGCCCGCTTCGTGCATCTGCCGATCACGGCCGCCTCCCGCTCGGAGGTGGAGCAGGCCCAGCTGGCCCTGCTGGAGGAGGAGGGGATCGAGCTGGTGGTGCTGGCCAAGTACATGCAGGTGCTGAGCCCCGCCTTCCTGGCCCGCTTCTCCCAGGTGATCAACATCCACCACTCCTTCCTGCCGGCCTTCCAGGGGGCCCAGCCGTACCACCGGGCCTGGGAGCGGGGGGTCAAGCTGATCGGCGCCACCGCCCACTTCGTCACCGAGGAGCTGGACGGGGGCCCGATCATCGAGCAGGCCACCATGCACGTGGGCCATCGCGACGAGGTGGAGGACCTGATCCGCAAGGGCCGTGACACGGAACGGCTGGCCCTGGCCCGGGCGGTGCGCCTGTTTCTGCGGCGACAGGTGATGGTCTACAGGGGCCGAACCGCCGTGTTTGATTGAGCCTTCTCCCGGGACCCGCCGTCGGTCCTCCGCTGCCGCCACCGCTCCGGTGATCCGTTTTTCCGCCCTCGACGAGCGCCTGATGGCGCCCAAGCCGCACGCCGCCACGCCCCTGGGCTGGCGCTGCTTCCAGCTGGGGATGTTCCTGCTGGCCAGCAGTGCCTTCCTGGCCGGCCTGGCCCTGCTGCTGGCCCTGATCCTGGGCAGCCGTGGCCGCCGCTCGGTGCTGGCGGACCGGGCCAACGCCGTGCTCCTGGCGGCGGCGGTGCTGATGGTGCTGGGCTGCTTCCGGGCCGCCAGCAATGACCTGGCCTGGCTGGGGCTCGGCAACTGGCTGCCCTTCTTCTGGGGGTTCTGGGGCTTCCAGGTGTACCTGGGCACCCCCGCCGCCCGCCGCCGGGTGGCCCTGGCCGTGGTGGCCGGCACGGTGCCGGTGATCCTCACTGGCCTGGGCCAGATCTGGTGGGGCTGGAGCGGCCCCTTCCAGTGGCTGGGGGGCCTGATCATCTGGCACATCAAGGCCGGCGGCAATCCGCCGGAACGGCTGGCGGGGCTGTTCGACTACGCCAACATCGCCGGGGCCTGGATGGTGCTGGCCTGGCCCCTGACCCTGGCGGCCCTGATGGAGGGGGGCCTCAGCTGGCGGCGCCGGGGGGTGGTGCTGGTGATCGCCGCCGGCCTGGTGGCGGCGGTGTTCCTGACCGATTCCCGCAACGCCTGGGGGGCCCTGATGCTGGCGGTGCCCGTGGTGGCCGGGCCCGGCAGCTGGCTGTGGCTGCTGCCGGCGCTGCTGGTGGTGCTGGCGGTGATCGGCCTGTCCACCCTGCCCTGGGTGCCGGCCGCGCCCCAGGAGCTGGCCCGGCAGGTGGTGCCGGAGGCGATCTGGGGCCGGCTGATCGACCTGGAGCACGGCGGCCAGCGGCCGCTGGCGATCACCCGCCTGGCCCAGTGGCAGGTGGCGCTGGGGCTGATCGCCGAACGGCCCTGGCTGGGCTGGGGGGCGGCCGCCTTCAGCATCATCTACCCGATGCGCACCGGCTTCTGGCACGGCCACCCCCACAACCTGCCGATCGATCTGGCGATGAGCCACGGGGTGCCGGTCGCCGTCCTGGTGGTGGGCCTGGTGCTGTGGCTGATGATCCGGGCCGGGTGGCTGGGCATGGCCGGAGGTGCCCTGTTCGATCGGGCCTGGTGGGCCGCGGCCCTGGTGCTGGTGGCCCTGCACGCCACCGACATCCCCCTCTACGACAGCCGGGTCAATGTGGCGGGCTGGGTGCTGCTGGCGGGTCTGCGCTGCTATCGCCAGCCAGCGCCTCCTGCCGATGCCTGAACAGGGTGGCGGCCGGTAACGGTCCCTCCAGATGGGTCCAGGGCAGCACGCGCTCCTCCCCCCAGGTGGCATGGACCACCTCCTCCCAGGGGGGCGGAGCCGGCAGGGGGACCGGCAGATCCGCCGGTGCGGCCACCTCGCCGGCGCGCGCTGCCCGGTAGGCCTTCTTCCAGCCCCCCTGGCTGTCGTGCTGGCCTCGGGCCGCGGCGATCACCGGCGCCAGGCGGCGGTCGCTGCGGGAGAGCAGGGCCTGGATGACGCTCCAGCCGTAGCTCTCCGGCCGCAGCTCGATGCCCTTGGGCTGCAGGAGCCGAGCCAGCCGCTGCAGGCGCTTCTCCGCCTCCGGTCGCACCCCTTCCCACTGGAAGGGGGTGTGGGCCTTGGGCACGAAGGTGCTCACCCCGAGGCTGAGCCGCAGGCCCGGGGTGGCTTTCTTGAGGGCCAGCAGCAGGTCGGCGGTGGCTTCGATGTCGGCCTCCTCCTCGCTGGGCAGGCCCGCCATGCCGTAGAGCTTCAGGCCGCTGAGGCCCCCTTCCCTGGCGTAGCGGGCGGCCGCGAAGATCTCCTCACTGGCCAGCTTCTTGTTCACCACCCGGCGCATCCGTTCGCTGCCGCTTTCGATCGCGATCGTGAGTGACTTGCTGCCCCGCCGGGCCAGGATCCGCCCCAGCTGGGGGGTCACCGTGGCGGCCCGCACCGAGCTGACGCTGACCCGGGTGCCTTCGAACCGGTCCTGATCGAGCCAGCTGAGCAGGTCGGCGAACTGGGGGTGCTGGGTCACCGAGGCCCCCAGCAGGCCGAGTCGCTGGGTCACCGCCAGGCCCGTCTCCACCGCCGGTATGAGGCCGTCGTCGAGGGAGGCGGTGCGGAACGGCAGGGTCAGGTAGCTGGCCAGGCAGAAGCGGCAGAGCTCCGGGCAGCTGCGGGCCACCTCCACCATGTGGATCGATGGCCAGGCCGCCTCCGGCGTGATCACGGTGGAATGGCTGAGGGTGTTGCCGCGCCAGGTCTGCTTGGCGATGGTGGCCGGCACCTCGGCGGCGATGGGCTCCACCGCCAGCAGGGTGCCATCGGCGTCGTAGCGGGGGGCGTGGAGCGCCGGGACGTAGACCCCGGCAACCCGGGCCAGCTGCCGCAGGCGCTCGGGCCGGGGCAGGGCGCGGGCGGCCTGGAGGGCGTCGATGAAGGCAGGCAGCAGCAGCTCGCCGTCACCCAGCAGCACCACGTCGAAGAAGGGGGCCAGGGGCTCCGGATTGGCCGTGAGCACCGGGCCGCCGCCGAACACGATCGGGTCGTCCTCCCCCCGCTGGTGACTCCACAGGGGGATGCCCTGGCGCTCGAGCAGGTCGAGCAGCACCGGTCCGTCCAGCTCCCAGCTGAGCGACAGGCCGAACAGGTCGCAGGAGCGGTGCAGCGGATCCCCCTGATCCGTGAACAGCCGCCGCACGTCCAGGTCGCTGCGGCGCGCCAGGCTGGCCCACACCACCTGGTAGCCCAGGCTGGTGATCCCCACCGAATAACTGCTCGGGAAGGCCAGCACGGTGCGCAGAGCATCGGCGGCGGGCCTGGCCGGCTCGAACAGCAGGGTTTCCTGGTTCAGGGGGGCGGCGGAAGAAGGAGATCCAGCGTGTCACTTCCGGGGACGCGGTGACGTCTCCCTAGAGTCGGGCGCTCAACGACCGCCTGCCATGCCCACCCTGCCCAGTGTCGTCGAGATCATCCTCGGCATCCTGGTGCTGTTCGGTGGCGGCGAACTGTTCGTGGCCGGTTCCGTCGCCCTGTCCCTGCTGCTGGGCATTCCCCAGCTGGTGATCGGGCTGACGGTGGTCTCCCTCGGCACCAGCGCCCCGGAACTGTTTGTGAGTCTGATCTCCACCCTGCAGGGGGATCCCGACCTGGCGGTCAGCAACGTGGTGGGCAGCAACATCTTCAACATCCTCGTGGTGCTGGGCGCCAGCGCGGCCATCGTTCCCCTGCGGGTCAGGAGCCGCCTGGTGCGGCGCGACGTGCCCCTGCTGCTGGGGATCTCCATGGCCGTGTGGGGCATGGCTTCGGCGGGACGGCTCACCTGGCAGGCGGGGGTGGCACTGTTGTTCGCCCTTGTGGCCAACGTCGTCTGGGAGATGCGCACCGCCTCGGAAGATCCCCCCGAAGCTGCGGAGGAGATCGAGGAGGGTCGGGCCACACCGCTGGTGGCTGGTCTCAAGCTGGCGGCCGGCCTGGCCCTGCTGGTGTTCGGCTCCCAGCTGCTGGTGAAGGGAGCCACCACCGCCGCCGTGGCCCTGGGGGTGAGCCAGACGGTGATCGGCCTGACGATCGTGGCGGCCGGCACCTCGATGCCCGAGCTGGTCACCTCGCTGGTGGCCGCCTACCGGGGTAGGGCCGACCTGGCCATCGGCAACGTGGTGGGCAGCAACCTGCTCAACCAGGTGCTGATCCTGGGGCTGTGCGCGGTGGCCTCCGGCGGCAACGGTCTGGCGGTGGACCCGGTGATGATCAGCCGCGACCTGCCGATCATGGTGGCCACCACCCTGGCCTGCCTGCCGATCTTCTGGACCAATGGGGTGATCTCCCGCCTCGAGGGCTGGCTGCTGCTGGGTCTCTATGGGCTCTATCTGGTGGAGCAGGTCCTGGCCGCCACCGCCGGCGGCGAGATCATGGACAACGCTTACCGGTTCGTGGTGCTGGTGGCGGTGCTGCCGCTGCTGATGGTGTTCCTGGTCTGGCAGGTCCTGCGCTGGAAGCAGCAGCGCAAACTCCTGGCCGTTCCGGGCGGCGACTAGAAGGACGGCAGGCCTGGCTTGGTGTGGTCGCCTCGAGAGGCCCCTGCGGTGAGCAGCGGTAGCGCATTCCATGGACTCCGCCGCCGCACAGCCGTTCGTACCGCCCGCGATTCCCTGGCGTCTGGCCCTTGCACGGCTCTGTGCCGACCCCGAGGTGAGGGCAGTGCTGGCGTTCGGCTCGCGGGCCCGGGGCGAGGCGCTCTCCGATTCCGAACTTGACCTGGCGGTGATCGTGGGCCGCGCCCAGCTCACCCCCGCCGAGAAAGCCGCCTGCTGGCAGCGCTTTCGAGAGGCCCTCGGGCCCCTCGGCTTCAGGGTGGACCTGGTGGTGGCCGGTGCCGCCGACGCGGAACGGTTGAGTGGCTCCCGCTGGCATGGGTTCGGGGATGTCGCCCGCGAGGGGAAGGTGCTCTATGTCGCCGACCGCCTCGGGTGCATGAGCTGACCGACCTCGCCTCTGTGGCGGGACAGGTTCTGGAGCCCCGCCTGGCGGCCCTGCAGGAATTCGCCGTGGAGGCCCGCTACGAGGCAGGCCGCTTCCCGCTGCCCGCCGAGCGATCGGAGCTGCTGGCCCTGCTGGAGGCCGAACTCGACCGCTGCGAGCGGGCGGTGGCGGCGTTCGGCTGATCGGCCAAGCCGGTGGGCGCTCGGCGTTCAGCGCTTCGGAGTGACGCTGGGCAGAGCTTCGTGCTCAAGATTTTCCGTCCAGACCGGCCCCAGTGTGGCGAGATGGGTGTCAACCACTTCCTGGATGGAGCGCTGACCGATGGCCAGGTTGGGGGGCTACGGCCGCAGGGTGTTTCTCCGGGTCTGCCTAGGTCGACGGTGGCGGCGTTGCCCTCAGGGCCACTCGAATTTATGCTTCCCATGGCGAAGGATTTCGGGCTTGGACGTTTCCGCCCAAGCAGCGTTCGGCCGCGCAAACGGAGATTCCATGCGAATTCCACAGGGCTTTTGTACGATCACTCCGTACTTCTTCGTTGAAGGCGCTGACCGCTTTCTTCAATTCCTCGCTGAGGCATTTGGTGGTGTCGAGATTGGCCGCCACATGAACGGCGAGCGCATCGCCAACGCACAAGTGCGGCTAGGAACGTCAACTGTCATGGTCAGTGAGGCATCAGCAGAGTTTCCTGCTATGCCGGCTTCATACTACCTGTACGTCGAGAACGCTGATGAGGCGATGTTGAAGGCCATTGCTGCGGGGAGCATAAAGATCATGGATGTTGCGACCATGCCCTACAACGACAGGCAGGGCGGCATCCGAGACCCGTTCGGAAATCTGTGGTGGTTGTCGGAGCGCCTGACAGATGATCCGTACTGAAGGGCAGGCTGTGCACATCCCTAGGCAGCTCTGCCACTGAACATACGGCCGAAACTGTGGCTCAAGAATTCATTCCACAGTTCACAACAGCCTGGAACGGCCCACCCAGTCATTGCATAGCCGGCAGCAGCTCCGGCAACCGCTTCCGTGGACCCTTGCCCAGCGACGGCGACGTCAGGGTGCGGGTGTATCTGATGCGGCCGGCGGCGCGCCGCCATGAATCCAGCACCTACAATCTCAAAGTGGAGATCAGTCGTGCTCCCTGGCCCCACGGAGGTGCCCTGTGGGTCCGGGGGCAGCGGTAAGGCCAACAGCTGCAAGGCCTCCGTGATCTGCCGGGCCAACAAAAGCGCCACGGTGGTGGTGACGAACCCCGAGGGCCAGAAGCGCCAGTTCCTGTTCGTGAACCGCAAGGCCGTTGCGTCCGATCAGCCCAAAAGGCTCACGGTGCAGCGGCGCGGCGATGTGTCGGTGCTGCTGCTTGGGGAGAACGTCGAGCGCTACGAGATCGTCGACGCCCTGGTGGTGGGGGGCTGAGGTTCCAGCCCCTGGTGAGGGATTGTGCTCCCTACACTTCCGCCAGCACCTTCTCCTCCTCCTCCACGCTCACCACCCGTCCCACATCCTCGAAGCCATCGATCTGGTCGAAGTTGAGGTAGCGGTAGAGCTGGTCGGAGAGGGGGTCGATCTTGGCCGCCGCGATCTCCAGGTACTCGGCCGGGCTGGGGATGCGGCCCAGCAGGGCGCACACCGCCGCCAGTTCGGCGCTGCCCAGGTACACCTGGGCGCCGTTGCCGAGGCGGTTGTTGAAGTTGCGGGTGCTGGTGGAGAACACGGTGGTGTTGTCCTCCACCCGGGCCTGGTTGCCCATGCAAAGGGAGCAGCCGGGCAACTCCATGCGGGCGCCGGCAGTCTCGAACTTGGCGGTGTAGCCCTCGGCCCGCAGCATCTCGTCGTCCATGCGGGTGGGCGGGCAGACCCACAGCCGGGCGGCGCTGGTCCCGGCACCGTCAAGCACCGTGGCGGCGGCGCGGTAGTGGCCGATGTTGGTCATGCAGGAGCCGATGAACACCTCATCGATCCGGTCGCCGGCCACCTCGCTCAGCAGCTTGACGTTGTCGGGATCGTTGGGGCAGGCCAGGATCGGTTCGCTCAGTTCGTCCAGGTTGATGTCGATCACCGCCGCGTACTCGGCGTCGGTATCGGCCTCCATCAGCACCGGATCGGCCAGCCAGGCTTCCATCGCCTTGATCCGCCGCGCCAGGGTGCGGGCATCGCTGTAGCCCCGGGCGATCATGTTGCGCATCAGCGCCACATTGCTGCGCAGGTACTCGCTCACCGTCTCGACGCTCAGCTTGATCGTGCTGCCGGCACAGGAGCGTTCGGCGGTGGCGTCCGTCAGTTCAAACGCCTGCTCCAGTTTGAGGTCGGGGAGCCCTTCGATCTCCATGATCCGGCCGCTGAAGATGTTCTTCTTGCCGGCCTTCTCCACCGTCAGCAGGCCCTGCTGGATGGCCACGTAGGGAATGGCGTTGACCACGTCCCGCAGGGTGACGCCGGGCTGCAGGGAACCGGAGAAGCGCACCAGCACCGACTCGGGCATGTCGAGTGGCATGGCGCCGATGGCGGCGGCGAAGGCCACCAGACCGGAGCCGGCCGGGAAGGAGATGCCGAGGGGGAAGCGGGTGTGGCTGTCACCGCCGGTGCCCACCGTGTCCGGCAGCAGCAGGCGGTTGAGCCAGCTGTGGATGATGCCGTCGCCGGGCCGCAGGGCGACGCCGCCGCGGGAGCTGATGAAGTCAGGCAGCTCGGCGTGGGTCTTCAGATCCACCGGCTTGGGGTAGGCGGCGGTGTGGCAGAAGCTCTGCATCACCAGGTCGGCGGAGAAGCCCAGGCAGGCCAGCTCCTTCATCTCGTCGCGGGTCATCGGCCCGGTGGTGTCCTGGCTGCCGACGCTGGTCATCAGCGGTTCGCAGCTCGTGCCGGGGCGCACGCCCGCCAGGCCGCAGGCCTTGCCCACCATCTTCTGGGCCAGGGTGAAGCCCTTGCCCGTGTCGAGCGGGGCCACCGGCCGGATGAAGGCCTCCGAGGGGGGCAGGCCCAGCTGCAGCCGCACCTTGTCGGTGAGGGAGCGGCCGATCAGCAGGGGGATGCGGCCGCCGGCGCGCACCTCGTCGGCGATGGTGCTGGGCTTGAGCTCGAAGCGGGCCAGCACCTCCCCGGCCCCCGCTTCACCGGCGGCCCGCTCGATCGTGCCGGCGTGGGGCCGGATCGTGATCACGTCGCCGCTGCTGAGGGCGCTCACGTCGCACTCGATCGGCAGGGCGCCGGAGTCCTCGGCGGTGTTGAAGAAGATCGGCGCGATCTTGCCCCCGAGCACCACGCCGCCGCTGCGTTTGTTGGGCACGTGGGGGATGTCGGTGCCGATGTGCCAGAGCACCGAGTTGATCGCCGATTTGCGGGAGCTGCCGGTGCCCACCACATCGCCCACGTAGGCCAGCGGATGGCCCTTGGCCTTCAGCTCGGCGATCAGGCCGAGCCCTTCGGGCATCCGCGTCTCCAGCATCGCCATCGCGTGCAGGGGGATGTCGGGGCGGGTGGTGGCGTGGGTGGCCGGTGAGAGGTCGTCGGTGTTGGTCTCCCCGGTCACCTTGAACACCGTGACGGTGATCGCCTCCGGCAGGGGCGGCCGGGCGTGGAACCATTCCGCCGCCGCCCAGCTGTCCACCACCTGGCGGGCCAGGGGGTTGGTCTCGGCCAGCTCCAGCACGTCGTGGAAGGCGTCGTACACCAGCAGGGTGCGGCTCAGTCCCCGGGCCGCCTCGGCGGCGACGTCCGCCTGCGGGCAGGAGAGCAGCGCGATCAGGGCGCCGACGTTGTAGCCGCCGATCATCGTGGCCAGCAGCCGGGTGGCCTCCAGGGGGCTCACCAGGGGGCTTGTGGCCGTTCCCTTGGCGATCCCGCTCAGCCAGCCCGCCTTCACGTAGGCGGCCTCATCCACCCCCGGCGGAATCCGTTCGCTCAGCAGGTGCAGCAGGAAGGCCTCCTCGCCGGCGGGCGGCTGCTCCAGCAGCTCGGTGAGGGCCTGGGCCTGGGGGGCGGTGAGCGGCAGGGGCGGCACGCCGAGGGCCTCGCGGGCCGCGGCGGCCTCGCGGTAGCTGGGCAGCAGCTCAGCGGGGGAGAGGGGGGCGGGACTCGGGGAAACGGACATATGGACGCAGGACCGCATGGGCATCCCTTCCATTGTTCTTCCCCGCGGGTCCGCCCTCTGGTGACAACGGCTGCAGAAGTCGGCGCTGGCCTCGGTGCCGCCAGTTCGTAGGCTGGGGGGTCTGACCCATTCCCGCCGGCCGCCGCGCATGATCCCCACCTCCGATCTCCACGTGGTGGAAACCCGGCCGCTGGTGCCGCCGGCCGTGCTGCACGCGGAGCTGCCCCTGTCGGAGCAGGCGGCCCGCACCGTGCAGCAGGCCCGGGAGCGGATCAAGGCCATCCTCCACGCCGGCGACCAGCGGCTGCTCGTGATCGTCGGCCCCTGCTCGGTCCACGACGTGGCCGCCGCCCGGGAGTACGCCGAAGCCATCGCCCAGGCCCAGCGCCGCCACCGCGATGAGCTGGAGATCGTGATGCGGGTCTACTTCGAGAAGCCCCGCACCACCGTGGGCTGGAAGGGGATGATCAACGACCCCCACCTCGACGGCAGCTACGACATCAACACCGGCCTGCGCCGGGCCCGTTCCCTGCTGCTGCACCTGGCAGAGCTGGGCCTGCCGGCGGCCACCGAGGTGCTCGATCCGGTGGTGCCCCAGTACCTCGCCGACCTGATCAGCTGGACCGCCATCGGCGCCCGCACCACCGAGAGCCAGACCCACCGGGAGATGGCCTCGGGCCTGTCGATGCCGATCGGCTTCAAGAACGGCACCGACGGCAGCGCCGCCACCGCCATCAATGCCATGGAGGCGGCCGCCCGACCGCACCATTTCCTGGGCATCAACAGGGAGGGCCAGGCCGCGATCGTGTCCACCACCGGCAACCCGGACGGGCACCTGGTGCTGCGGGGCGGCAAGAGCGGCCCGAACTACCACGCCGAAGCGGTGGAGGCAGCGGCGGCCCTGCTGGCCCGCGACGGCCTGCCGGCGCGGCTGATGGTGGACTGCAGCCACGGCAATTCCAACAAGGACTACCGCCGCCAGGGGGAGGTGCTGCGCAGCGTGGCCGAGCAGGTGCGGGGCGGTTCCGTCCACGTGATGGGGGTGATGCTGGAGAGCCATCTGGTGGAAGGCAATCAGAAGATTTCCGCCGACCTGGCCTCACTCACCTACGGCCAGAGCATCACCGATGCCTGCATCGATCTGGCCACCACCCTGGACCTGCTCGTCGAGCTGGCCGAGGCCGTGCGCCAGGCCCAGGCCCGCAGTCTGGCCCTGGCCTGAGGGGCTCCGCTCTTCTCCAAGGCAGCACAATCAGCACTCCAAGGGTGAGAGTGCTGATCCCATCTTCTACAACAGAGTGTTCCTGGTGAACAGCTGACTGGCCTGCCCTGGGTACGTTTGGCAGCAGCAAGATCGTGGTGGGCTGCTGATGACCTATCTCCTGCAGTTCTGCGGGTTGTCCGACCCCTTGCAGCTCTTCTATCTCGAACAGAAATCCGTCACCTCCCCCGCCGGTGGCCCACCCGCCCCCGGCCCGATCTACGGCGGCTTCCGCCCCTTCCAGCTCGACGACCTGCTGGGCTGGGCCCTGGACACGGCCCGGGGCCGCTGCTGGGACGGTGAGGCCATCCAGCGCCTGGTGATCGATGTCTGGATGGAGCGGGCCGATGTGATCCGCCAGTGGCAGCTGCGGCTGCGGGAGGAGCCCGCCGAGCGGGTGCTGGTGGCCGGCATCGGCACCCAGCGCGACTGGGAGCTCCGCTGCGAGCAGCTGCTGCGGGCCTGACCTCAGTCGCCCTCGAGGCCGAACAGGTGGCGCATGCGCTCCAGGATCGAGGTCTGGCGGCGGGCCGCATCCGGGGAGGAGAGCTTCTCCAGTTCGGAGCGCCGCTGGCCCACGATCGCCGCCATGGCGTCCAGCACCCCGGCATCGTCCTCCACCAGGGGCATGAAGTCGTCCCGTTCCACCTCCAGCAGCACGCATTCCCCCCGCGAGCGCACCGTGGCCGTGCGGGGTTCCCCGGTGCAGACCGTCATCTCCCCGAAGATCTGATCCCGGCCCAGCACCGCCACCGAGCGCCCCAGGGTGGAGCCGTCGGCTTTGAACACCTCCACTTCGCCATCCACCACCTGGAACAGGGCCTCCCCCTCCTCCCCTTCGGCCACGATCGTTTCGCCGGAGCCGAAGCGCAGGCAGCGCACCTCCGAGGCCAGCCGCTCCACCTGCTCCGGATCCAGCTGGGCGAACAGCCAGCTGCGCCGCAGCAGCTGCGCCGTCAGCGAGGCGTCCACGCCGGTGGGATGGGCCGGATCCCGCTGGGGCTGGCGCCGCTTCAGCTCCCTGACCGGATAGGGCAGCTCCCAGCCCTGCCGCTCCAGGGCGTACCAGATCTGCTCCAGCAGCTCGCTGCGCAGCCGCAGGCGGTCCCCCTCCGACGGTCCGCGCTGGGCGGCCTGCAACTCGTAGCGGATCCAGGAGTCCTCGTAGGCGCTGACCAGCACCTCCGGCGGCGGATCGTTCAGCATCAGGGGGTTGTCCACCATCACCCGCACCAGCAGCCGCCGGGCCCGGGCCGGCGGGATCTCGTAGCCGAGGGCGATCTCGAAGCGGTTCCCCACCGGCTCGTGCTGGCTGAAGCGCCGCATCGGGTTGTCCGCCACCGTGTTGTTGGGCAGGTTCACGGTCGAGCCGTCCTTGCGGCGCAGGCGGGTGCTCATCAGGTGCAGGGATTCCACCGTGCCGCTCTCCTCGCCGACGCTGATCCAGTCCCCCTCCCGGAAGGGGGGATCCAACTGCAGCTCGATGCCGGCGAACAGGTCCTTGAGCGATTCCTGGGCCGCCAGGCCGATTACGGCGGTGAGCACCGCCGAGGTGGTCAGCAGACCGACCAGGTTGAGGTTGGCCAGCGCGCGGCCCGACGCAGCACCAGCTCCGACACCTGCAGACCAGCCACGACGGCGATCAGCAGGACGGCGAGGGCCGTCGGCTGGCGGGCGATGGTCAGCAGCCCCCAGCCCAGGGCGGCCAG